>CAKKPR010000291.1:1420-8126 GCA_919901705.1 Thermodesulfovibrionales bacterium
GCAGCGATGAATGCGTTTTTTACTATATCAGGGATATCTTTTCCTGCCACCTTGATGTGGCGCTGCCCTTTTTCATCGGGAATGAATCTGAGTGTTTCTCCGTTCCTGTCAAGGAAAATCGAATTATCAGGGAATACTATATCCTCCCGCTCGAAACCGCCTTCTTTCGCAAACGAAAAAGAACTAAGAGAAAACAGAAAAACAAAGACAAGACCAATTGAAAGTCTCTTCCCTCTCATCCCCTTTTACCTCTTTCTCCTGGCCTTATTGTCTGGCCTTGATAACCACTTTTTCCATCGGAGTAAATGAGGCTGTATCAGGCCCGTACATCAACTGAATCTTGGTTGAGGGCATAATAAATTCACCCTCACACACGGCCCTTGCATAATAAGAATAGTGATACTGCCCTTTCCATACATAGTCCTTAAATGCAAGAACCCTGTCATCCCTCATCTCGAAGTGATTCGGCACAAACTTGTAAGAGCCGGTCTCATAATCCCAGTCGCCCCAGTAATAATCATCTTCGCCGCCATCGTTTCCTTTGCCTTTTGCGCCTACACGCTCCTCAGTCTTTATTGCCGTGTTTATGGCAACAAAACCGGCCGGCAATGGATCATCAAGTACCGCATACCTGTAGCTGTCCTCTGCCTCAATATTTATTTTCACTTTTACAATATCGCCGACTCTTATGTTTTTTGACCCGTCGGTATTTTCGATAGTTTTATGTATATTAAAACCTTTGGAAAGGCCCTTGGACGCATAATCAACTCTCGGGAACATAAGGGACAACATATACACCAGGTCCATATCCATGTCAGCAAATATTGTTATCTCGGGCTTCTTGAGAAAAGTGCCTGGTTCAAGCGGATAAGAATAAGAACCTTTGGGTTCAAGTACTGCTGTTGTCTCAGGCCATCCTTCCTGTCTGAAAGTAATCTGCACCGGTTTATCAGAAAAGGCCTTTCCTTTAAAGTAATCTCCCAGAGCTACAAGCGCCCAGCCTGTATCGCTTGTTGAAGTCCAGATACCCTGTTTATTTACGCCGCTTAAAAGTTGTTTTGCAAGTTTCCCAAGAACAGCCTCATCTTTCAAAATTGCAGCTCCTGCAATCAGGGCAATTGCCGGCTCGCGGTAATAGGCATAAAAACTGTAATCTCCCTTGCCTTCCCATCTTTTTTCTATAATCGCACTTGTGCTTTCCACAAGTTCTTTATCAGGGAGATGATGCCCAAGCTTGGCTGCAAGCAGCACAAGCAAAGCTCCTTCCCTCGGCATATTCTTTATATCCTTATAAACCTCTTTGAAAAGATTTGCATCAAGAGAGTTGTTCAGGGCCAGAAGATACACTGCATAACCCCTGAAGGTATTGTTATCCTTTCCCTCTTCCTTCATCGTCTTAGCAAGATATTGCATAACCCTGTCCATCCTGTCTTTTGGAACATCAAAGCCTGCAAGTTTTGCGTGTGTAAGGGCAGAAGCCGCATAAACAGTTCCCCACATATCAGGATGCATGTTCCCGGGCCAGTATCCAAACCCGCCGGTATTCGTCTGCATGGCAAGGAGCCTTTCTATCCCGGGCTTAAGGAACTTGTCTGTTTCTTCAATATTGATATCTGTAATCAAACCTTCTTTTATCAGGCCCCTCAAAGCAGAAAGAGGCATGATCCCTGAACTTGTCTGTTCTATGCACCCATAGGGATATTTAAGCAGATATCTGAGCCCCTTGGACATTCTGAGAAATGGTGAGCCCGAGATATTCAGGACAGCCTTTACATCATCAGGATTAAGTTCATTCCAGTTAATCCTGTCAGTCCCTTCGGGGAAGGTGTAAGTAATTTTTGCTGCATTCTTTAGTGTGCCGAATATTACATCATTCCACAGGAGATAACCTGATTTGACAGGCACCTTAATTTCCACGACATCTTTCTTGCCGTCAAAATCTCCAGCAAAAATGACATTTGAAGTTCCAGGCTTTACTGCCTCTCCTTCTATAGTGATAAGGGTCCTGTCAAGAGATTTCATAGGGAAATTCACAGCGCCGGCAGACATATTAATCAGGCTGTCATTATTGAGATTGAGTTTTACCGTGCCTGACTTGTTTGTCTTGTTAAAAGCAGATACAGAAAACTTGAACCTGTCGCCTTTTGTAAAGAACCTTGGAGTCCCGGGCTCGATATAGAAATCTTTTACAACCAACAAACTGCGCTGGGATGAAGCGAACCGGCTTCCTTTATCACATGCCACTGCATATACACGATAACTTGTCATGGTATCAGGCAGTTTAAACTTTACCTCGGCATTGCCACTCCTGTCAGTCCTGACCGACGGGTTGAAATAAGCAACCGGCCTGAAATCCTTTCTTATCTTGCTTGTCGCAAAATCCCTGCCGCCATTTGAGCCGTCGCCGCCTGTCAGGCGTTCATTCCGGATATATCCGAAAGGCGTCTGTTTTAAAAGCTCCGAGCGAAGCTCGCCGGTGAATACGGATAACGGCGCCGTGAATCTGGAGAGTATTTCGAGGGAAGGAGTTTTAAATCCTGTGAGAGCAAGGACACTCTCATCCACCACGCATACTGCCATCTCGGTTTCAACGCCCTTGCCTGAATCATCCTTTGATGAAAGTTTCAGTGAAAACTCAGATGCAGGCTCTGTCTTCATCTCATGCTCATCCCCGTTTACTGCTATCTTCAGGTTATTGACTGCCTTTTTAATGTCCACATTTACAACTCCGAAGAGAAAACCCGGGGCTTCATCATCAAACTGCCCGTTATAAACAGGGAAATCACGGCGTGAAGCAACCCCCAGGAATGAGATGTAAACATTTGGCTCAAAGGTCTTATCAACCGGGATCTCGACAAATTTTTGTCCTGCCTTCAGTTCAATGTTGCTGTACTGCAGGATGCCCTTTCTTTCTATAGTCATGAGCAAAGACGAGAGCTGCTTGTGAGGATTTACAAAAACCCTTATCCTGTCTCCGGGAGAGTACTCTTTCTTTTCAGTAAAAACGGAAAGCTTCTCAAAATTCCTGTCGCGGTTTTCATATTCATACCCGTAGAAAAATCCCTCTACGTTATACATAGTGCCCGATGTGTATTCTCTGCCATCCTTTGCCTTATAAGTGAATTTCAGGACATATTTCCCGCCGTTCGTAAAATCGAAATCAAAGGCAGTCGCAGCCTTTTCGATATTCAGGCTTGTAGAAAGTTGTTTCCTGTATACCTCCTTGTCTTCCCAGTATACTCCTCCGCTTTCATTCCTTTTCCTCACATAGACATATTCTTTCCTCATGACATCAACGTTTACAGCGCCGCTTTCTATACGCTTGCCATTTTTATCAATTATAATTACCTTCAAAACCTGTGAATCTCCGGCCCTGACCACAGTGTCATGCGAGCTTATCCCGAGCAGATATTCAGGCTCTTCCTGATATACAGCGGTTTCCGTAGACGCCCTTCCGTCAAAATCAACAACCGTTGCTACTAACTCGATTCCATACACCCCGGAAACAACCTCTTTGCCTAAAGGTATGTTTACTGTCAATCTGCCTTTATCATCAAGTATGGACTCGCCGCTCTCAAGAAGTTCCTGTCCGCTCTCTACGGCATTGCCGAAGAGGTAATCCGAATGCTCCTTGCGTTTGAAATTCGTGCTTGTATAATAGGCCTTCCATCTCAGCTTGCCATGTTTTACAGGGCCTCCTGCATAATAAACCCCGGAAATATTGCACGTCAGGAGGTCAATTTCCTTATTCAGATTTATGTAGCTCTCATCTTTTTTCTTTTCTTTCTTGAAGAGTATCTCCACAAAATGGCGCGGCGCGCGGAATTCCTGCACCTCGAATGTGCTGCTCGCAACTCCCCTGCTGACCTTTGCCTTATGTCTTCGCTGCCCATCTTCCCTCTCTTCCTCCTGCTCTTTTTCTGAAACCGATGCGCCTGCTCCGGCCCCTTCAACAAACTTCATATTGACTGTATAAGTTCCAAGAGGGAAATATGGTTTAATCTCTAAGGTGTCGCTTGCAGTCCCAAACTCTGAAAGTGGTATATCTTTCCTGAAAACCTCTTCACCCTTTGAATTTAAGATTGTAAAGACCGGCCTGGTACCTGAGGGCGGCAAGATTTCTCCATCCTTATACTCCCTCACAGTGCCTTTAAAGAATACTTTTTCACCGGGCCTGTATATCCCCCTTTCAGTGAAGACATGGCCTTTCAAGAGAATGGCTGTATCACCCAAATAACGGGTCTGAGTTACCCAGTCAGGCTTAATTGTTCCACTCTGTTTTATTTCTATAAATGAAATATCAGAGGCAGAAGCAGCAGCAATGAGCCCGATATTCTTTAGAGAAACTGAAAATGTATCGCCTGTTCTGGCCCCGTTGAATGAGAATTTCGTTCTGTTTTCCATATTTTTAATAAAGAGAACGCCGTTTTCATCCGTCTTCCCAAGCGGAATAATATCTGAATCACCCATAAAGGCAAGCAGAGACACATCTTTCAGCGGCCTGCCGGTATTCAGGGAAGTTATCCATATAAGCATGGAGTCGTCTGATATCTTATAGGTAATTCCCATATCAGTAATCCTGAAAAGCCTGACAGGGCTGCCGGCCTTCTGGTCACTTCTGTTGCTTTTTAAATGGATGATTTCTACGGCCCCTTTTTCTTTATCAGCCCTGAAGCCGAGAGGAATGGAGAATTGCTGGGCATTGTTTTTCTCCTTCCCCGGGAAAAAAAGCTGGCTGTCTTCGGTAAAATCCCCAAGAAAGCGCACAAGGTCAGGATTATTGGCAAAAAGGCTTTTTATTGCCTTGTATTTTTGCTCGAGGTTTTTCTTAAGTTTTTCAAAAGAAAAATCTGTTTTCTGTTTATCAGCCGCCTGTGGTGTGGGAGGCGCAACTTTAGCAGCTTTCACTGTTGTATACTCTTTTATCTCTTTAAGCACTACAGGTATTAATACCGCCGGTATCCGGAGCCCCTGAAAGAGCAGTTCATCAACGTTGGTCACGCCTGCATGGATCATCTGCCTGCTGTCTCTTTCGATTACTGTCTCATTTTCTACAAAATGAATTTCAGGCTCTACATCAGGCATCCTGAAGGCACTTAAGGTCTTGGTATATTTACGGCCTTTGCACTCAAGGTTTTCAGGTATTACTACGGTGTAATCCTGCCCTGCCTTAAATTCGCCCTTGATCGAAACTACATTATTATTTGAATAGCTGTTATGCCAGTTCAGCCTTGCAGGGGGAAATACCTTCAAAGAATTTTTGAGATTATTAAAGTCGCAGGCCTCTGTAAAGGTTATACTGATAAAGCCTTCTTTTAGGTTCGGTTCTATTTTTGATATCGTAAAATTTTTAGCCTGTTCAACAGGTTTTATCTGTTCGCTTTTCTTTGCATTGTCTGAGGGCAACAGCCAGTCCAAAAGACCTGCATGGCTTTCCCCCGGAATAATCCAAAAAGCAAGGCAAAACATTATGACAATAAAGACACCTCTAACCTGTAGATTATATCTGCCTGATTTCAATGCTCTCATTGATATTCCTCCTTATGAGTTTCAAAGAATCTATTGCCCTTATAAAATTCAGCTTAAACCACTGTCCATTGCTGCGGGAGAAAAAGCCTTTCGTAGGTCATCATTGCAAATACATCTGTCATGCCGGCGATAAAATCACAGACCATCCTGTGTTTATTGAGCTTTTTCCCGGCAGGAATGTCCTGGAAAAGTTCCTCAACATGCTCAAGGTAATAGCCATATAAATCCCTGAGGATTTTTTTTGCCTTTCTAAACTCTTTTCTTATTTTGTCACTCTCATATACGCTCTCATAAAGAAAGTCCCTCAGCCTGTATGTTGCCGCTGAAACATCCTCGCTCATACGTAATTCCTCAAGGTCTGTTTTCAGGGATTGACATATAAAGTCTTTCACCATCACATCTATTCTTTTTGAATGTGTCTCGCCAAGAACCTTCGTAATCTTTTTTGGTATATCCGCCTTTCTTACAACCTCTGCCCGCAGGGCGTCGTCGAGGTCATGGTTAACATAGGCTATGATATCCGACACACGCACTACCTGCCCTTCAAGCGTCATCGCCCTCTCTGCCTTCAGTTCAGGGATGATCATGCCCTTACCCTTGGAGTGCTTTACAATCCCGTTCCTGACTTCATAGGTAAGATTCAACCCCCTGCCTTTCTGTTCAAGAAAATCCACGACCCTGAGGCTCTGCTTGAAATGGTCAAAGCCTCCCGGATGTATTTCCCTTAGTATTGCCTCACCTGCATGTCCGAACGGAGTGTGGCCGAGGTCATGTCCGAGTGCGATAGCCTCTGTCAGGTCTTCATTCAGCCTTAAGGCCCTTGCAATAGTCCTTGCAATCTGTGATACCTCAAGCACATGCGTAAGCCGTGTTCTGTAGTGATCTCCTCTTGGCGCAAGAAACACCTGTGTCTTGTGTTTCAATCTTCTGAACGCCTTTGAATGGATAATCCTGTCCCTGTCCCGCTGGAAGCAGGTCCTTATCTCATCTTCTTTTTCAGGCCTTGCCCTGCCTTTGCTCTTGTTGCTCAGGCATGCCCCCGGGTGAAGGGTCTTTCTTTCTATCTCTTCTGTCTGTTCACGAATTGTCATGGATAAGTTTTCTCTTCTGAAAAGCCTAAAGTTTAGAAAAGTATATCAAAGAAGTTCAAAAAAGTCATTGCGGGATATAATATTGG
>CAKKPR010000292.1 GCA_919901705.1 Thermodesulfovibrionales bacterium
GCAATACTTGGCAAGGTTGGAGGAGAGATGATAATCACAGACCCTTTTACAGAGGGTATTTTACATCCTGGCAAATTGATGATATATTCTGTAGAGTTGATTTTTGCAGTCGGAGTCATAGCAGTTGGTAAACTCTGGATGAGATGGCAAATCTCAAAGACCGAAAAAGAGGAACATGTTCATGAAAGCAGTGAATAGTGAACAGTCGTCAGTGAACAGTGAACAACACTTAATTGTTCTTGCTATTCACTATTCACTATTCACTAACAACTAATTACGGAGGAATCATGGCTATCTTAACGATATCAAGGGAATATGGGAGCGGCGGGAGGGAAATAGGTCAGGATATTGCAAAATTCCTGAACTATGAATATGTAAACAAAGAAAGAATTCTTTCTGATATACGGACATTAGGCAAAAAATGGGAGGAGTGGGGAAAAGATCTCGATGAGCATTGTCCTACCGTCTGGGAAAAATATGACTGGTCGTTCAAGGCTTTCGCCGCGATTCTCCAGAGTCATATCCTGAATTATGCGCTCAGGGACAGGGTAGTGATCATGGGGAGAGGCGGAAATTTTTTGCTCAAGAATATCCCGTATGCCTTAAGGATTCGTGTCACTGCTCCGATTGACAAGAGGGTTGAAAGAATTATGAAAAGGGAGTCAGTTGACAGGGATACTGCACACTGGCTTGCTGAAAAAACAGATAAGGAAAGGGCGTGCATGATCCATTCTATCTACGGCAGGAAGTGGGATGACCCTGCAGAATACGATATGGTATTTGATACAGGGATTCAAACAATCGGAGAAATAACAGTTATTGCAAAAGATGCCCTAATGACCAGAGAAAAACTCCAAACAGAAGAAGCTAAGAAGACTCTTGAAATGACGGCAATAGCGGCAGCGGTAAAGGCCGGGATTCTCACAGATGACAGCTTCTTCATTCCAACGCTTGATGTCTATTATGATGGCAGAAGCCTTATTCTCCGTGGAGTCACGCATAATCCGAAAGAACATAAACGGCTCGAAGACAAAGCCAGGGAGATTGCCGGAGATGTGCCTCTATCGTGTGAACTGCATTACCGTGGCTGATATTATACCCCGAGCATCTTATGGCATGTCCTGCATTGTTGGGGTGGAGACAAAGAATCAAGCTTCTTAAAGCCTTCCTGCCTGCGGCTGAAACAATCCCTGAATTCAACATAGGCCTTTTTATCCCAGATAGATGAAAAAGATTCCCTGAAGATATTTCCAAAACTTACTTTTTCCGTATAATATTCTTGCCCGCAATATACCCTCTTGAAGATTGGTTGACTTGGCGGATAAAGATAAACACAGGGCGATACCTCACCATCAACGGATATATATATGTTTCTCAAAGGGTTCTCCTCGCATACAGGCACATCATTTGGGGCTAAAGAAGGCAGCCTGAGATTTATCTTCAATTCCATTGCCTTTATCTCTGCCTCCCTGAGCATTTCCATATAATCGTTTTCCGGTGATTTGAAGCAGGTGAATACCCGCTGTTCTGCCTGCCAATCATTAGTTATATGTATCAGGTTAGTAAAAATAACGTCTTTAATGCCGATCTCCTTTGCAAGCTCTATCAGGGCAGGCGTCTCGGAGATATTATCCCTGAGCAGAAGGTAAACGATGTGAAGTCCGGGCCCGCCAAGTTTATTCTCCTTCCTGATTTCATTGAAAAGATGAATATTAGCAAGAAGAACTTCGAGATCCGAATTCAGTCTTATGGAGTTATGTGTTTTCGGAGTAGCGCCTGCAAGGGAAAAACCGATAAAATCTATGCCGGAATCAATGAGTTCTGATATAATGCCCCTGTTTAACCCTTTGCCGCTCGTTACAAATCCGGCCTGCGCCTCTTCTGCCTTAACAGCCCGCACAGCGTCAAGGAGATGCCCGTAAAGTAATGGTTCGCCCCACCCCTGAAGAATTACGTGTTTGGTCTTTTTAAAATATGGCGCAAGTCTTTTAAAATCCGCAATGTCCATCTCGCTTCTGTTCCACTCCCTGAAGCCTTCTCTTATGCACATCCTGCAGCTGAGAGGACATTTTGTGGTGAGTTCAATCTGCCAGGCAGAAAATAGCCTTTGAGGATATCTCAGGAATAATTCCTTAAAAATCCGCTACCCCCTTTTCATCACCTTCCACACATGATAAACCCTTTGAATTACAGTGACATGAGTAAGAATCAGCATTATCCATAATATTGGAACAAGCCAGCCTGTTAGAGTGGCAAATATAATAAGGATAAGCCTTTCCGGCCTCTCCATTATACCTGTATGGCATGACTCTCCAAGTCCTTCTGCCCTTGCCCTTGCATAGCTTATGAGAAATGCGCCAACAAGTGTGCCGAGGCTTAGGAATGCTCCATTGTGGTCACCCTTGCCGGCAAGATACCATGCAATAGAAAGAAAAAGAAAAGCATCGGAATATCTGTCGAGAACAGAATCAAGAAAGGCGCCAAATCTCGTGGTTTTATTATGAACTCTTGCCACGATGCCATCAAGCGCGTCAAATAAACCGCCCAGCAGAATAAGCAAACCGCCGAGTTTCAGGTTATGCGGGATAACAAATGCCGCAATGGCTGTAATGACAAAGCCCGTTATTGTAAGTGCATTTGGATTTAATGGAATTTTTTTTATAACAGGGGTAAGCGGCCTGTCGAGGAAATGACCGAGTCTGGCACTAATCATCTACCTCTCTCGATTCCCCTTTATGAATTCCTCAACCATATCCCGGGCCTCTTCATCCGAGAACTGAACCATAGGGTGTTTCATGAAATATGATGATGGCGACACAAGAACACCTCCAACTCTCCTGTCACGGGCAATCTTGCAGCATCTTATTGCATCTATAACAACCCCGGAGCTGTTTGGAGAGTCCTCCACTGAAAGCCTGAGTTCAAGATTGACCGGAATGTTTCCAAAACCCCTTCCTTCCATTCTTAAAAAACATACTTTGTTATCCTTAAGCCACGGAATATAGTCCGAGGGGCCTATATGAATGTTATCTGAATTCAGAGGGTTTTTAAGCTGCGACTGAACCGCCTCTGTCTTTGATATTTTTTTTGATTTGAGTCTTGTGTGGTTCAGCATATTCATGAAATCGGTATTGCCGCCTACATTCAACTGATATGTGCTGTCAATCTTAACGCCCCTGTCCATGAACAACTTTGTAAGCGTTCGGTGAATTATTGTCGCGCCCATCTGACTCTTTACGTCATCGCCTATAATGGGTATATTTTTCTCTTCAAATCGCCTTGCCCATAATTTTTCAGAAGCTATGAACACAGGAATGCAGTTTATCAGGCTTACCCCGACCTTAAGACATGCCTCCGCATAAAAGGCAGTTGCCTTTTCAGAGCCAACAGGCAGATAATTCAGAAGAATCTCAGCGCCGCTCTGTTTTAAGACCTTTGCAACATCGCAGGGTTTTTTATCAGCAACAGCGAATCTCCTGTCTTCAGGGTACTCCTTCAGATGCTGTGCCACACCGTCCAATACCTCTCCCATCATCACCATGACAGGGGAATTAGAAAGGTTATTATTGAATATCTTTGTACAATTCGGTTTTGCAAAAACAGCTTCTTTTAAAGGCCTTCCTGTTTTCCTTTTATCAATATCAAATGCGGCAACTACATTAATATCCCCGGGTTTATACCCTCCCAGGTCATAATGCATCAGGCCTAAGGATCTGTCAGGATGCCTGTCGCCCAGATTTTTATAATATTCAATGCCCTGAATCAATGAGCTTGCACAGTTTCCAATGCCGGTTATTGCAATGCGTATATTTCTCTTCATTCCTTTTTAAAAACCACTTTCGCCGCTACGTTCTAGTCTTTATGTTTCTCCTGTAAACCCCGTTAGAAGACCTTCGTCCTTCTAACAGGGTATAATAGTGAAGGGCTATTCCTGTCGCTCAATTAAAGTTCGACTCTTTTTGGTCGGGGCGACCCGATTTGAACGGGCGACCACTCGCACCCCAAGCGAGTGCGCTACCAGGCTGCGCTACGCCCCGATTACTGAATCTGACTCAAAATTTCTCTAAGCCTTTTTCTAACGTGTTCTAAAATCTTGCTGGCAGGAATATTTTCAGCCTTCGCGGGTTGAGCCTCTGAAATTTGTTTACCGGTTGCTGTCCCCTCACCGAATCTTTTTCTAACACCCTCGATTGTATATCTTTCCTGATAGAGAAGCCTTTTTATTTCGAGAATAAATTCAAGGTCCTTTTTAACGTATACCCTTTGCCCCGACTTATTCTTCCTGGGTTTAAGAAAGGGAAACTCGGTTTCCCAGTACCTGAGCACATAAGGTTCAATATCAGCTATCCTGCTGACCTCTCCTATCTTATAAAAAAGCTTATCAGGGATAGGTCTCTGGACTTCAATGCTTTTTGCTGAAGCTCTGTACATATTACTGTTCTATAACCAATTTTAATTTATTGCTTGCCCTGAACGTGATTACCTTCCTGGGTGATATTTCAAGGTCTTCGCCTGTCTTGGGATTTCTTCCTCTTCTTGCGGCTTTTTTCCTTACATGGAAAGTTCCAAAACCTGAAACCTTAACAGACTCTCCTTCTTTAAAGGTCTGCTTCAGGGTGTCAAAAATTATCTCTATTATGTCCTGCGCCTCTTTTTTGGAGAGCCCCACTTTTTCAAATATTGCATCTGCAAGGTCAGCTTTTGTCATATTTACTCCTTAATATCCGATATTGTTAAAATGTTGATTTTCTTAATTATATTAAGGAGATAGCCTCTTGTCAAGAAGAAATTGGTTTAAATTTTAAAAATAGCCAATAATTTACCCTGTGTGCTATTATATCGGCAGGTAATTTTTATGGCATACAAGGATTTAAGGGCTTTTATACAAATACTTGAAACTAAAGGGTTTCTGCATCGCATAAAGATGGAAGTTGACCCTATACTTGAGATATCTGAGATTACTGACAGGGCATCAAAAAGCCCGAATGGCGGAAAGGCATTATTCTTTGAGAAGGTCAAAGGATCTTCATTCCCTGTTGTTACAAACCTCTTCGGCTCATTCGAAAGGATGTGCCTTGCGCTTGAAGTTAATGAACTTGATGATGTTGCAAAACGCATAGAAAACCTCCTCAATCAGGCCCCTCCGAAAACCTTTTTTGAGAAGATCGCGATGCTTCCAAAACTTATAGAAATTTCCCAGTATCTTCCAAAATACATAAAAGATGCTCCATGCCAGGAAGTCATAGAAAAAGACAATCCCGACCTCTCGAAATTCCCGATTATAAAATGCTGGCCTCATGACGGACAGCTTACGACAGAGCAGAGAGCAGAGAGCACAGAGCACAGAGCTGAAAATGAAGGGAGATTCATTACGCTTCCCATGGTATTTACAAAAGATCCTGAAACAGGAAGACCCAACTGCGGCATGTACCGGATTCATATTTATGATAAAAAAACCACGGGGATGCACTGGCACATACATAAAGACGGCGCCAGGCACTATGAGAAATACAAGAAACTCGGGCAAAAAATGCCTGCTGCAATAGCTGTTGGAAGCGACCCTGCAGTAATTTATGCCTCAAGCGCGCCCTTGCCTGAATCAATAGATGAAATGCTATTTGCAGGTTTTCTAAGGAAGTCTCCTGTTGAGATGGTAAAATGCATAACTAATGATATTAATGTCCCGGCAAACAGCGAGATGGTGCTTGAAGGCTATCTTGAGCCCGGTGAAACACGCATCGAAGGCCCATTCGGCGATCATACAGGTTTTTATTCTCCTGCAGAGCCCTACCCTGTTTTTCATGTAACCTGCATAACTCACAAAAAAGATATGCTATATCCTGCAACACTTGTAGGAAAGCCTCCCATGGAAGACTGTTACATGGGAAAGGCAACAGAGCGGATATTTCTCCCGCTGTTAAGGCTTGACCTCCCTGAGATAAAAGACATTAACCTTCCTATGGAAGGCGTATTTCATAACTTTGCCATTATCTCTATAAAAAAGAGCTACCCGGGCCATGCAAAAAAAATAATACATGGGATATGGGGAAAAGGACAGATGATGTTTGCAAAGCTCTTGATTGTTGTGGATGATGACGTTGATGTCCAGAACCTCTCTTATACCGCGTGGAGGGTGCTCAACAATGTTGACTGGAAAAGGGATGTTGTAATATCAGAAGGGCCCCTGGATGCACTTGACCATGCTGCAAACTGGCCGAAATACGGAGCCAAGATGGGAATAGATGCCACAAGAAAGAGCCGTGAAGAAGGCATGATGCGGGACTGGCCTGAAGAGCTTTATATGTCTGAGGAGATAAAAAAACTGGTTGATTCGAAATGGAAAGAATACGGGTTTTAAAGGAAGGGTTGCATGGAAGAAAAATGGTATGACGGATTAAGCGAAGATGCTTTTATTACAAAAGAAGATAAAAAATATAAAGAGGCGGTAGAAAAGATAAAAGATGCTGTCAAAAACGGGATGAATTTTGATGATGCCTGTAACTCAGCAGATATAGAAGATGCCAAAAAAAAATCCACCATCATTGATGATGCGCTTAAGGTATTAATTGCCGACATGTACTTCATGCAAAAGATGTCAACTGACAAAATAGCCGAAATACTTAAGATACCCATTGAACGTATAACCTCTGCCAGAGAAAGCATGCTTGAAGAAATCAAGGAAACAGCGGTTAAGACATTTCGCGGGGGAGTTCATAACAATTAG
>CAKKPR010000293.1 GCA_919901705.1 Thermodesulfovibrionales bacterium
TATCACATACTTCCGAGGTTTGCAGGCAAGCTCATTAAAAGCAAGGCAATGGCAGAGTTGCAGTTCTGGTTTGCGAATATCGGGCTTGTGGGAATGCTCGGATTTTATACGCTCGGAATTTACAACCCATCGGATTTATATAAAGGATTAACAATTGCATCCGGCGCAGCAGAGGTATTATCAATCTTTTTATTTTTCTATAACATGATTGCGACTTTGTATGCGAAACAGCCGGAATAGTGTGCGGGCTGTCATTCCTGCCTTCGCAGGAATGACAAAATAGCATATTACCCACAAAGCGTTTTCAGCTTATTTGCGTCCTTAATTATAATCTTCCCGGCTTTTTCCGCGACTATCCCGAGTTTTTTGAACTTGGACATTGTCCTTATGGAGGTTTCTACAGTTGTGCCGACCATTTCTGCGATGTCCTGCTTTGTAAGTTTCATGTCAATGACAATAGTGTTGTCTGTTTTGGTGCTGGTTTTTTCGGAGAGCTTGATAAGCAAAGAGGCGATTCTTGATTCAACTTTTTCAACAGCTATATTTTTCAATGTCTCATGAGAGCCTTTGATCCTGTCTCCAATGTTCATTGCCATGCAGTACATGAGGTTCGGGAATCTGTCGAGGATGCGCATGAGATTGCTTCGTGATATTTTTAAGGCCTCAGAGTCTTCCATTGCAATTGCATTTGCAGGGTAGGGGAAGCCGCGCATTACAGCGACGCCTCCGAAGAAATCCATTGGCGAAATGATTTCGAGTATTAGTTCTCTGCCGCTTTGCGAGAGTTTTGTAATCTTGACCTTGCCTTTGGTTACGATATAAAGCCAGTCAGAAGGGTCCCCCTCAGAAAATATGCTCTCTTTTTTTCTGAACTTTGCAGGCATAAGATACGGCTTTACTTCCTCTGCATCAGAGGTGCTCAGAGCGCTGAATACAGGGATTTTTTTTAAATCCACCATGCTCAGTCTGTTTTAGGAGAATTGGGATTCGGGGTTGTATCAGAAGGAAGATTCAGATTAACGACTTTGCCTTTTTCTCCGGGTATTCCAATATCTTTCCCGTCAAATATCAATTTAATTCCGCCTGCGTTTCCGATCTTTAATGAAAAGCCCTGCTTTGCTGAAAGCTTGAGTGACTCGCCCTGATTAAGCAGCATATCCTTTGCTTCAGTATCATCTATTTTAACGAGCAGCCAGGTGGTATCTATTGCAGAGATATCAAGGGTATGTTCTTTTCCTGTTATTGCTACAGGTTCTTTTTTGGAAGCTGTTTCTATTTTTTTATCTTTTACAGCAACTTCTGCTTCTTTTTCTTTTTCCTGAACCGGCTGGACTGTTTCCAACGGCTGAACAGTTGGCGCAGGTTTTTCAAGCGGCGCTACTGCCGGTTTTTCAGGAGTAGAGTTCAATGAAGAAATAATATATACAACTGCTATAGCCAGAAAAATAGATGTAATAACAAGGTATTTAGTTGGCGGTCTTTTAGTTTTTACAGCATCAGCAACAGGCAGTGTTTTTTCCGGTGCAGGAGGTGATGTTTTCAGGATGTAGGCTTTTAAAATGACTTCCGGGTCAATCTTCAGGAATTTGGCGTAATCTCTTATATAGCCCTTTGCGTAAACCGCTACAGGAAGCTTTTCAAATTCCTCGTCTTCAATCGCCTTCAGGTAGTCGGCTCTTATCTTAAGTGTATGGGCGATCTCTTTAAGAGCCTTCCCTGATTCCTCACGTTTTTGCTTTAGGATCTCGCTGGCCATCTGCTCCTCTTCCCCAAGAGACTGTTTACAGAGGATAGCATAAATCAGGTACTAAAAGGTAGGGTAAAGTTTGTCAATCAGGCCATAGATAATGAAACTATTTTGGTTTGTGTGAAGGGTTCATTGTAAACCATCTTGTGGTATTATAGTTGACAATGAAAAAGGTTGCAGTTACAGGTATTGGCGCTGTCAGTCCATTGGGCAATTCTTTTGAGGCCTCATGGGAGGCAGCAAAGAAGGGGGTGTCCGGTATAGCGCCTGTAACAAGGTTTGACGCCTCCGGCATAAAGTGGAAAGTTGCGGGAGAATTAAAAGGATTTGACGCATCACAATATTTATCTCAAAAAGAGATTTCTCATCTGGACCCTTTTGTCCAATATGCTGTTGCTGCATCTATGATGGCGGTTGAGGATGCGGGACTGGCAAGACAGCTATCAGCTATCAGCTATCAGCTGTCAGAGAAAGATTTCAGACCAAAGACTAACGACTATCTAACTGCTGGCGGCGTAATCATCGGTTCAAGCAGAGGGGGGATAACAACAATAGAAAACGCATTAGCTCTCAGCTCTCAGCTCTCAGCTAAAAGACTCTCAGCTTTTCTCATGCCGTCAACGAGCATAGGCATGGCTGCATCATACGTCGCGCAAAAATTGGGGATAAAAGGCTATTCTCTTGGAATTTCAAATGCGTGTGCCTCAGGCGCTAATGCCATAGGTGAGGCATGCAGATTAATAAAGTCAGGTTATGCAGGGCCTGTTCTTGCTGGTGGCGCTGAAGCTCCGGTATGCAGATTGTGCATAGAAGGTTATGGCGTATCAGGCGCGTTATCAAAAATAAATGACAGCTCTGCAAGCAGGCCGTTTGACAGGACAAGGGATGGTTTTGTGCTTGCGGAAGGCGCGTGTGTCCTTGTTCTTGAAGATTACGAGGCGGCATTGAAGAGAGGCGCACAAATTTATGGGGAAATAATCGGGTATGGAAATACAACAGATGCATATCACATGACAAGGCCTAATCCTGAGGGTGAGGCAAGGGCAATAAGCACGGCAATAAAAGAAGCGGGCATAAACATTAAGGATATTGATTATATAAGCGCTCACGCTACATCCACTCCGCTGGGAGACAAGGCTGAAACAGAGGCAATAAAAATTGCCTTTGGAAAAAAGGCAACTGAGATTCCTGTGAGTTCAGTAAAATCCATGACCGGGCACATGCTTTCTGCCTCAGGGGCATTTGAGGCAGCCATCACATTAATGAGCATGAGAGAAGGGATTATTACTCCTGCTATAAATCTGAAGGAAAAAGATACTGAGTGCAATCTGAATTATGTTACTGAGATTAAAAAGGCTGGAATTAAAAATGCTATTTCTAATTCTTTTGGTTTTGGCGGAGTGAATGCGGTGCTGGTGTTTAAGAGGGTTGATTAGGTTTACTGTCCCGTACGTATAAGTGATTCATTAGGCCAATTCTTTTATTATATGCTTCGCCAGGGTTTCATCTATTTCATTGTGTCTTGGGACAGGTTGTTTTTTGCCAGTTGCGGGGTTTTTGTATAAGTCGTGACGACTTCCGTGTCTAATAAGCATGCATCCAGAATTATTTAACTTTTTGACCAGGTCTTTTCTTTTCATACAGCAAGCGAAAGTTCTTTGACTTTATGCTTTTCGGGGACATCCTCCATTGCCATAAGCATATATGCATCTTTCATGTTTTCCTCAAGTTCTTGCAGCGTCTCACCTTGTGTCATTATTTCAGGATGTTCAACAAGTTTTCCTACCCAGAATTTTTCACCTTTCCAATAAAGCATTTTCAATTTAGTTTTCATAATTAATAACCACCTCCCAATGTCATATATTTTCTTCAATTATGTTACCACAAAGAAAAGATAGTTTGTTGCTGATTGTCTCTGACGACGGCATGGTGAAGGGCGTTTGGGAATTGTATGCGAAGAGGACTTGCCATGACGAATTATTCTATTGCTATATTCATTAATTCAAGCCTGACCCTAAAAGTTCAAAGCGCTATTTAAAATGCTCTCTCACTTTGCATTGTAAATTTGGTCGATGACTTCTCGGGTCTTCTTTTTTGGATCCGGGAAACTGTGGAGAAATCCCTGCTCAAAAGAACCGGTACCAATAAGCGTTCCGTCAACATTGCTCTTGAAGCGAATATCCAAAGCAAATAAATACATGGCCATGTCCCACTGCCAGCGATCAACATATTCTACATAGAAATCGACATCTTTTGGCTTGGATTCTATTGGACCTGCCGACGCTCTTACTCCGCGATCTGCGAGTGCCTCTTGAATGAAACTGTCAATGTCCCATGAAGACTTTTGGTGGCGAACAACATAGGCCGATGTCAAAGTGTCGAGACGAGTCTCACCGAAATGCTTCCCCGGATTTACGGTAGAGCATCCGGCTAAGGCGCATGACAGCAGCACGATCAACAAACCTGCGATTTTGTAGTTCATATTGTCGTATTTTCCTATCACTGCATAAACTATATCATAGCTAAATATTTTTCAAATAGAAAAAACTCACAAAATCAATTGCAGAATATTTCCACCATTTCGTATTTTAACTATTAATTCAAGACCCCCAAACGCATTCATGGAGGGAATATAGCACATTTGGGTAAAAAGGGAAAATAAAAAAATCATTAAAATCAATGCAAATAGATGATAGCGCTTGGCATCTTGACAAGGCATATAATTATGCATATCATAAAAGCATATC
>CAKKPR010000294.1 GCA_919901705.1 Thermodesulfovibrionales bacterium
CTATAAATCCGCAGCCGCCCGTAACAAGGAGTTTCATAGAGACCTCATAAAATAAAATGCAAGATACACGATACAGGATGCACGATGAAGAGAAAAGCTAAGAAGCTTAAAGTCTTGTATCATGTATCTTGCATCATGCATCTTGTATCCTGAATGGTGTCTCAGAGTCATTTTCATACCTGATCTCATCAACCTTTTCTTTCCTGTCCCTGCCAGCATAAAGCCTGTCAGGAAAATTTATGACCATTGCATCTTCCTCGCCAATATTTTTGTATCCATGCACAACTCCGGGCGGCACAATTACGGCAAGCCTGTCTGCATTTTCTATTACCTGCTTATTATTATAGGTTGGTGATTTTTTCCTGTTATCCCACAGATACAGGGTAAATTTCCCAAGAAAACAGAAGTAGTCAGCCTGGTCTTTATGTTCATGAGGCCCCCTTGCAGCAGCAGGATGTGTAACAGAAATGTAACTCATTGCCGGCTCAAAATCACGAGACTCATCTTTCCTGAATAATTCCATTAACCAGCCCCTATCATCAGTATAGGACTTTAATTTTTTTATAACCACGCCCTCTATATCGCCATCTTTAAACATCTTGAACTTTTTAACCTTTTTCAACTATTAAACTTCTACCGTTGAATCATCTCCCAGCATCAGACGAAGCGCCTTGTGCCGGATACTGTTTTTTATAACCCTTGTATTTTTACCTACGATACTGTCCTCAAGCCTCTCAACACCTGATAAAAATGCATTGTTTAAAATCACGGAATGTTCTACGGAAGAACCAAGAAGAATGACATTATCGCCAATGCTGGTAAAGGGCCCTATGAATGAATCCTTAATACTGGAACCCTTGCCAATAATAACAGGGCCTCTGACAATACTGTTTATCACAGAAGCTCCCTTCTCAACTGTCACCCTTCCATTTACCTGGCTCCTGCTGTCCACACTGCCCTTAATCTGCCTTTTTATATATTCATCAAGTACAATCGTATTTGCCTGGAGAAGATCATCTTTCTTGCCTGTATCAAGCCACCAGCCGCTGAGGATTTCACTCTTCACCTTGCATCCCATGCTTATGAGCTTTTGTATTGCATCCGTAATCTCAAGCTCTCCCCTGAACGATGGCTTTATCCTGGCAATAGCATCATGTATCCTTGCAGTAAATATATAAACACCGACAAGGGCAAGGTTTGAAGGAGGTTTTGCAGGTTTCTCTATAAGCTTGACTACATTGCCTTTCCTGTCGAGCTTTGCCACGCCAAACTGCTGCGGATTATCTACTTCCTTCAGAAATATCAATGCATCAGGGGACTGCCTGTTAAATTCCTTAATTGCGTCTTTGACACCGTGATGCAGGAGATTATCACCGAGATACATGATAAAATCGTCATACCCGAGAAAATCTCTTGCGGTCTTAACTGCATGGGCAAGACCTGCAGGCTCAGCCTGGAGAATATATGTCACTTTAATCCCCCATTGTTTACCGTTCCCTATATAATTTCTTACCTCATTGCCTGTCTCAGGAGAAATAATTACACCCACATCCTTTATGCCCGCATCCTGGATGTGTCCAAGCACATAACCGAGTATCGGCTTATTTGCCACAGGAACAAGCTGCTTTGCGGTTGTATAGGTCAAGGGCCTCAACCTTGTTCCCTTCCCGCCGCTCAAAATTAACGCCTTCATTTGCATCTCCCTTAAGTCATTGCGAG
>CAKKPR010000295.1:0-2626 GCA_919901705.1 Thermodesulfovibrionales bacterium
GGTTTAATCTTCGAGCTTGCCTTTGCCTTATAAAGTATATATTTGATTCCAAACTCTCTTGCAGTCCTCAATATTTCCTCTGTATCATCTATAAAAAGGGTCTTCTCCTTATCAAATCCAAGCCTTTTCTCCGCCTTCTTCCAGAACTCTATCATCTCTTTCGGATACCCCATCTCACATGAGGTTATTGTATCATCAAAATATTTTCCTATCTCTGTTTTTTTGAATTTCAGGGCAAGCACTTTGTAATGCGCATTTGTAACGAGAAAGATCTTTTTCTTATGTCTCCTCAGCATCCTCAGAAAATCCTCTACATGCGGATGCACTTCTATCATATGTCTTATCTGCTCTTTTAAGGCGGGGATATCGAGAGCAAGCTCCCTTGACCAGAAATCTATATCCGTCCAGTTTAAAGTCCCCTCATGGTGCTTATACTTTTTTAAAAGTTCTTCTTTTGCCTTACCAAAAGTTATATTATGTTTCTCAGCATATTTTTCAGGCACAAGGTGCTCCCAGAAATAATCATCGAAATACTTATCAAGGAGAGTACCGTCCATATCAAGGAGGACGTATTTAATTTCACTAAGGGGAATTTCATCAATCAATGATTTCAATATTCCTCAACAGTCCACATATCCTTTGCGAATCTCACAGTCCTGTTCCTGCCTGCATTTTTTGCCTTATACATGCCTATATCAGCATATTTTATTGCCTGCCATAATTTAGGGGTATCTTTAGGAAACTCAGAGATACCGACACTGATCGTCTTCTGTATAAACCCTCTCGGTATTTTTATCTTGGTATCTTCGATCGCCTTCCTTATCTTTTCTGCAACCTCCTCTGCCTCGCCTTCCTTGATGTCCATAAGGATTACAAGAAATTCCTCGCCGCCAAACCTCACCACCATATCAGACGCCCTCACGCATTCCCTTATGACATTTGCAGTCTCTTTTAATATCGCATCGCCGACATTATGACCATATATATCATTGACCTCTTTAAAGTAGTCTAAATCACACATAAGTAACCCAAGCAGAGTATCCCTTCTCTGTGATATAGCCACCAGTGTTTCAGTATACTCCTCAAGGAATCTCCTGTTATATAAGCCTGTAAGAGCATCTCTCAGGGCGGACTCTTTCAGTGTGTCCATCATCCTTTTTGCTTCAAGGACAGGCACTGCCTCCCTTATATATCTCGAGGCCTTGACAACTTTCTTGTTCACTACATCAAAGGCCTCTTGCTCGCCTGCTTTGTCGAAGACAAATTGAAAAACTCCTCCTGTGCTCCCGCCCATTATCATTGGTATACAGATATGGTTTCTTTCACCAGCCTTAAAAAAGTGTTTGCATATCCCAGGGTACGGAAAAGACGAAACTACCTCGCCAGTCTTTTTTGCCCTGCAGCGATTGCAGTCTACCAATATGTCCCGGTTACAATAATCCTCTGTCACTTCATGAAGAGCTGTTGTATATACCGGCCTCATGATATTCTTGCTGTTAGAAACCTCATAAATTACAAACGGATTCAGAGCCAGATTCTCATTGATTGTCTTCCCCAGCCTTGCGTATATATCCTCAGCGGTATCATCCTCTTCCACAACCCTTTTAAAAGAACTCATGTCATGGATAGTATCCAAAAACTTATTAAAGCGGGAGGAAAGAATACCTATTTCATCTTTTGATAATATTTCTATCTTCTTCGTCAGATCGATATCGCCCTCGGAAAGAATATCAATCTGTTCTATCATAGCCTCTATCGGCCTTGTAAATGCACGGGAAATCCATACAGCAAAGAGAGTCAGCAAACTCAGGGCTAGTACCAGTGCGATAATACTTATTAAGCGGTAAGTTGCATCCTGGATACCCAATAGTGCAACAACAAACATAACCACGAACCAGAATGCACATCCAACCCAGAAGAGGAGAAATTTTTTGCGAATGGGAATATCAACAAAGGTAATAAAATTGATAAGCCGTTTAAAAAGGTCTTTTAAGAGCATATAAATTCCTTTTTAGTCCAAACTTTAACCTAAAGCTACAATTTCAGGCCGAATTATAACATACCCTTTGTAGTCAAAACACCCTTTATTTTCTTATCTACGGAAACAGCCCCTTTTAGCGCCCTTCCAAGCCCTTTAAAAACAGCCTCTATCATATGGTGAATGTTCCTGCCATACAGAACATTGACATGCAGCGTGATATTGCTGTTGCTCACAAATGCCTGGAAAAAATCCTCGATAAGATCCGGATCAAAATCCTTTATCTTCCCTTTTTTGGGGAACTCCACTTTGTATACAAGATAAGGCCTTCCGCTTATATCAAGACTGACTGAGGCAAGCGCCTCGTCCATGGGCACAGATGCCTGCCCGTATCTGGATATCCCTTTCATGTCCCCGAGCGCCTGTTTGACTGCCTTGCCAAGGACTATGCCGATATCTTCCACGGTATGGTGGTCATCAATGGCGATGTCACCCTTTGCCTTTAGCTTCACATCAAAAAGTCCGTGCCTGCACATAAGGGAAAGCATATGGTCAAGAAACGGGATTGAAGTGTTTATAGAATACTTGCCGCTGCCATCGAGGTTTAAATCCAGAGATATGTCAGTCTCCTTTGTCTTTCTTTTAATC
>CAKKPR010000295.1:2726-10029 GCA_919901705.1 Thermodesulfovibrionales bacterium
ATTAAATGGAAGCCTCACCTTGTTGACCTCTTTGATTATCCCGGCATCAGCAATCAAAAACCCTACCCTCAAACCTGCAAGCCCTATTTTGCTCAGCGTCCTCATAATAACGAGATTTTTATAATCACGAAGTAACGGCAAAAACCCTCTCTCGCTCGAAAAAGGCTGATATGCCTCATCAACAACAACGATGCCTTTGGATATCTCTATTATCTTTAATATTTTGTCTGAAGAAAAGCAGTTGCCTGTAGGGTTGTTAGGACTGCTCAGGAATATAAGCTTTGGTTTTAGCTTCTTAATCGCAGTCAATATTTTATCCGGGTTAAGGTCAAACTCATTATCAAGTTTAATAGCTATACCTTTCTCTCCAAGCGCCTGAGAGATAATGCCGTACATGGAAAAGGTAGGCACAGGATAAAGCACTGGTCCTCCGAATGTGGTAATAAGATAATAAATAAGCTCATCAGAACCGTTTCCCAATAGAATATTATCGGGCTTCAGCTTGATATTTTTTGCAATGATTCCTTTTAATGTCTTTGCTTCCGGATCCGGATAACGATTCAATGTCTGAAAGATTTTTTCAACGCTGAACGCTGAACGCTCGCCCCGGCGAGTCGCCCCCGCACTCAGGCGGGTTCGCTGAGGAGAATGAGGAGACTGAACGCTAAACGCTGAATACGGGCTTTCATTCGCATCGAGCTTTATTTTACAGGGGATCTCTTTTGCATTATACGCCTTAAGTTTAAGCACATTCGGTTTAACGAGTTTTTTTATGTTCATGGTGAATAAATTATAACATAAGTTCAAATTCGATTAACTTCAAGATTTTTCTCTTTCTCTTTATTTTCAATCTGATATTTAGATTTGAAAGCGGATTCGGAAAAAAGAAAGGTCTTACTTAACCTTTTCGATGAATGACTTGGTTATCTTAAATGTATCTTTAACAATCTCTACCCTGTCAAGCAAGCCCCTATAATATCCGGCTATATGCAACAGATTATACAACGAGTTAAAATCCTTTGTAAGCTTTCCGTTATGCACCGACAGGTATTTCTTTAACATATCTCTATAGCCTTCAACTGAATCAGGCAGGTCTTTTTGACTGACGCCTCTTTTTAGAAGATATTCATCAATAGCCTTTAAAACAGCAAGGTAAGCTGTTCCACATGCCTCCTGAACATACTTAACATCCGAATATCGGTTATCATCAACGTGAGACTTTTTCAAAAGGTCTTTTGCATTTTCAAAATATCTTATAGCCTCTCTTTTTTGCATAATCTCTCCTTCAATTTATATTGTAGCATAAAAATATTTCTGCACAATCATTTCAGCCTATGGTATCACCTTGCTTAACGGATACTCAACTATCCCTGTTGCTCCGGCCATCTTGAGCTTAGGGATAATATCCCTTACAGTCTTCTCAGCAATTATCACCTCAAGCGCATACCAGCCCTTATCAGAAAGCGCTGAAATAGTCGGTGAGTGCATCGCGGACAACAGACTCATCACCCTTCTAAAGGACTTCTCAGACACATTCATCTTAAGCCCGACCTTTTCCTCAGCTGACAACGCCCCTTTCAAAAGCATTACGATGTTCTGCATCTTCTGCCTCTTCCACTTGTCCTGCCAGGCCTTTTTATTTGAAATAAATCTTGTGCTTGATTCAAGAATCGTTTCGACAATCCTAAGGTTATTTGCCTTTAAAGACGTTCCTGTCTCTGTAAGCTCGACTATTGCATCTGCAAGATATGGGGGCTTTACCTCTGTTGCACCCCATGAAAAATCCACTTCTGCCTTTATGCCCTTTGATTTCAGATATCTCTTTGTAAACCCAACAAGCTCTGTTGCAATGCGCTTGCCATTCAAACCTTTCACGCTTTTTATCTTTGAGTCATTCGGCACAGCAATCACCCATTTTACAGGCCTTAAACCTTCCTTTGCATAGATGAGTTCTGCAACCTCATGCACATCAGCATTCTGCTCCAGTATCCAGTCTTTGCCTGTAAGTCCGCAGTCAAGTATTCCGTCCTCAACATATCTTGCCATCTCCTGCGCCCTTATCAGCATTGCCTCGACCTCAGCATCATCGAATGACGGATAATAAGACCGGCTTGATACTGTAATGTGATACCCCGCCTTCCTGAAAAGCTTTAATGTTGATTCCTGAAGACTGCCTTTTGGAATGCCGATTTTTAGAATCTTGTTCATAAAATCCTCTCCTTTATGCTGTCATTGCGAGGTCAATACGACCGAAGCAATCTTGCTTAGAGATTCCTTCGCTCCGCTCGGAATGACAAATTAAAAACTAACCGCCACCACCTTATTTGCTGCTTCCGTACTTCTGCACTTCCATTCTCCGTAGCACTGCGAAGGATGAATCCGCACTTTCTATGATACACAAGGGCATAAGAATTATTCAAATTTAGATATGCTATAATCTGCACATATGGTAAAAGTCAAAATGTGCGGGATAACAAATCTCGAAGACGCGCTGGCAGCAGTAGAATTCGGCGCTGATGCGCTCGGTTTTGTATTCTTCAAAAAAAGCCCGAGATATATTTCCCCTGCAAAGGCAAAAGCAATTATTAAAAAGTTACCCCCATTTATTTCATCGGTAGGAGTGTTCGTAAATGAGGATAATATAACCGTAGAAAAAATCGCAGACCAGACAGGGATAGATGTAATCCAGCTTCACGGCGATGAACCTCCTAAGGCATGCAATCTTTCAAGGCCTGCAATAAAAGCCATACGGGTAAAATCCATCGATAACCTTGAAATAATCTCAAAGTACAAAGATAAAGTCTCGGCATTTCTGCTCGATACATATACTCCGGAAATCTTTGGCGGCACAGGACAGATATTCAACTGGGATATTGCAATAGAGGCAAAACAATTCGGAAGGATTATTCTTGCAGGCGGTCTTACTCCTGAAAACATAGGACAGGCTATACGCCGGGTACATCCTTATGCGGTTGACGTAAGCAGCGGGGTTGAGGCAGAAAAGGGCAAAAAAGACCACGCAAAGTTGAGGCTCTTTATCAAAAGAGCTAAAAGTGTCAGTGTCGGTGTTTAGTGTCAGTCAATTATTTTTTGATACTGAACACTAACACTAATCACTGTCCCTCGCAGACTCTTATTACCGTCTTCACATTCCCTCTCGGATTGAAATCACCAATGACTTCGAGGGATCTGGGACTTAGTTTCTTCTTTAGCTCTGAATAAATCTTATTTGTAGCCTCTTCATGCGAGATATGCACATCACGGAAGGAATTAAAATAGAGCTTCAGTGATTTCAGCTCAACAATCTTTTTATCAGGAACATAATTGATATTTATTGCCGCAAAATCAGGATAGCCTGACCGCGGGCAGAGACAGGTAAATTCAGGGAAACTTATGTTGATTTCATAGTCCCTTTCAGGATAAGGGTTGTCCCATATCTCCAGCTTTGCCTTTTTTACTGCCTTTTCTCCATATCTCATAGAAAAATTTACCATGCAGGTATTGACAAAAGCAACTTTATTCTAGTACTATCTATCTACGATAGTTCAAATCGTGTTTTAAAAACCCCCAGGATAGGCTCAAAGATCCGCTGAGGCGGAAAAGACCTGCCGGGTATTATTATATAAACCACACATAGAAAATCCCGAATAGGAGCTAATTATGGAAAACGTCTCTATTTCAGAACTCAAAGAAAAAACTATTGATGAATTAACAACATTTGCAAAATCACTCAATGTAGACGGCGCCTCAGGAATGAGAAAACAGGATATTATATTCGCAATCCTTCAGGCACAGACAGAAAAAACAGGGAATGTTTTTGGAGCAGGCGTTCTTGAGATACTCCCTGATGGTTTTGGGTTTCTGAGATCACCGGATTACAGCTATCTCCCGGGGCCTGATGATATCTATGTCTCTCCGTCACAGATACGCAGGTTTACCCTGAGAACAGGAGACCTTGTTTCAGGCCAGATCAGGCCGCCAAAAGAGAGCGAAAGATATTTCGCGCTGCTTAAGGTAGAGGCAGTAAACCATGAATCACCGGAGGACAGCATCAACAGAACCCTTTTCGATAACCTCATTCCATATTACCCTACAGAAAGGATAAAACTCGAATATGACCAGAATGATTATTCAACAAGGGTCATGGAACTTATATGCCCTGTCGGCAAAGGGCAAAGAGGGATGATAGTTGCCGCACCAAGGACAGGCAAGACAATGCTCCTGCAGTCAATCGCTAAAGCTACGAAGAAAAACCACAGGGAAATACACCTTATAATCCTCCTGATAGATGAAAGGCCGGAAGAGGTAACTGACTGGAAAAGACAGGTCTCCACAGCAGAGATAATCAGCTCAACATTTGATGAGCCCCCGCAGAGACACTGTCAGGTTGCCGAGATGGTTATAGACAGGGCCAAAAGACTCGTTGAGAGCAAGCGTGACGTAGTTATACTCCTCGACAGCATAACAAGGCTTGCAAGAGCTTATAATGCCATCATACCTACAAGCGGAAAGGTTTTATCGGGAGGACTTGATTCGAACGCCCTGCAGAAACCAAAGAGATTTTTTGGAGCTGCAAGAAACATTGAAAGCGGCGGCAGCATTACAATCCTTGCAACTGCCCTGGTTGACACCGGAAGCAGAATGGATGATGTCATATTTGAAGAATTTAAAGGCACCGGCAATATGGAACTTCACCTCGACAGAAAACTCGTTGACAAGAGGATATTCCCGACTATAGATATAAATGCATCAGGCACAAGAAAAGAAGAACTCCTCGTTGACAAAGACGTTCTTAACAAGATGTGGATATTAAGAAAGTTATTGAATCCGCTCAGCACTGTTGAAAGCATGGAGTTTCTGCTCGGAAAACTTACCGGCACAAAAACCAATAAAGATTTTCTCGATATGATGAACACATAGTTCATCTCAGAATCGCATTAGTTAAAATTTCGACGGAAGCTTGACGTGACACGCATAACAGAATTTCTTACCCTTTAATATTCTCCTTAGATAATGCGTCTTTTTACCGGTAAGTTTATTTACGGCAGACATGTGAACATCGTGGCATGTTATGCAACTGACCCTGCCTTCCTTGTCAAGCGGCAAGTCCAACGGAACTATCACTTTTGGGACCATACCAATGGGATGAGAAAGCCTTTTTTCAAGTTTATGGCACCTCATGCATATTTTTCCAATATTGGTTCTGAGCAGCAAAGCAGTTTTCCCCAGGGGTAATTTTTCATGGCACTCGAAACAGCCAACCTTGCCTATGAAATTATGCCCTGCTGCCCTTTCCGGCATGGCAAAGATCAGCAAGAGACTCATAAAAAGCATCAGGCTGCTATATCTTGAATGCATCAAGTCCTTCACGTAACTCCTCTATATTTTTTTTGAGCAAATCATTTTTTTGCTTAAATAGTTCCCTGTCATCATGGTAGATTCCCATATCCGCAGCAGTAGCAGAAAGTTCGGCAAAACGTTCTTTTACCTTAAGGAACTTATCCCTCATTGACTTCCCCATTAAATCAAAATCTTCAGCTATATCCTTAAATTCATCATCTTTCCTAAGTCTGATATTGACGGTTAGATCCCCATCTATCAGCTTTTGTATATCCTGTGAAACTCTGAAAAGCGGTCCTGCTACCTTCCAGAAAGTTGATCTCATAGCCAGTATCAGGGCAATCATAACAATGAGAAGGCCTGCGAGATTCGCTGTAATCACATAAGGCAACAAAAATTCATCAATGCTGCTTGGCAGATGAAATGTATAAATGACCTCTTCCAGCCGCCTGTTTGTGATTATATAAAATAAAATCGTTGCAACAATACCGCCTATTGCAGTAATTACAATAAACCGCAGAAGCATATTTTTCTGAAATCCCTTTAAAGTAAATCTTTCTGTCCTCATCTTTCCTCCCTCATCTGTTATGACATCTCAGACAGAGTCCGCTGCCTGCATTACTCATAATAAGTTTATTTGCCCTTGTAGAGTATGGATCATGGCATGAACCACAGCCGATTTTGCCGCTGAAAAGTCTCAGTGGCGCTATAGACGCCTTGGGCTTATACCCTTCAGGATCCCTTGCCCTGGACTCGTCATAGTATACGCCTATAGGATGACCGCCAAGATGTTGCGCAAGGTCTTTGGAATGCGTCCAGAAACCAGCGCCAACGATAGAGTCACCTTTACCTATTGAGCTGTCATGGCATGAGAGACACTGTATGGAGAGACTATCAAGTGTGCCTGAAGGATTTGTACGTATATACTTGGACCCTGCGCCATGCGCAAAAGCGAGCACCCTTGTATGCGATACCTCACCGGGATTTTCCTCATGGCAGGTACTGCAGAATTCCATGCCTGTTACAGGCCTTCTTAAGAGAGAGACCATTTTGCTCCACTCTAAAGAAGTGTGTATATCATGGCAGGTAGCACAGGTCAGTTTCTTCTCCGCAGACAGTGGCATATCAGCTGGAACTCTCGCTTTATCAGGCGCTACCTCATCAGGATGCGAGTATTTTCTGACGACATTAGAGTGACAACGGCTGCAGAGAGTTCTGACCTTTCCTATCATAGGTAAAGGGCTCTTCTGCCCGGGGTTTGGCATACCGGCATGACAGCTTTTGCATTCCTCAGCAGAGAACTCGTGCGGGCTATCGAAAAGCGCATAACCCACGGCAGCAAGAATAATTAATAAAAATAGCGCATAAAAAAACTTCATGCTCTTATCTTATCAAGAATTCTGTCTATCTGTTTAGTTGTTTCCATCAATTCTTTAAGTTCAGCCCTTATCTCCTCGTGGGCATTCTTGTCCATGCGCTTTGCAATATCTTTCTGTATTGTTTCAAGTTTTGCAACAGCCTCTTTAACAGAACTCAGCCTTACCTGATAAACGTCTATGAGTTCATTAAGCCGCGGTGTAAGAGGAAACAGGTCAGCGCCCTCAAGAGGAGGCCTCTTTGAAAAATCTCCGCTGCCCAGTATTGCAGAGAAATCCGAGACAGCCTTAAGCGGGGTCACAATCTTTTTTGTTAAGGACTGGATTAGTGCAATTACCCCGATGAAAATAAATACTGCAACCGGCAGATATATTAAATATGTTTTCAGATAAAGACTTTCTTCAAGTTTCTGCAAGGCCCTCAATGCCTCAGTGTAGGTTGGAGGAAGCTCCTTGGGAAAAACAAAATAAAGAATAACCGAAGAGATTATTGCGCCTAGCAGAATAACCAGAAACAGATTTGTCCCAAATCTATAAAAAGAACTTTTCTTAAAAACGGCTGATGGCTGCATATGCCCTCCTAATCC
>CAKKPR010000296.1:0-2949 GCA_919901705.1 Thermodesulfovibrionales bacterium
GTGGCCCGGATACCCACGAATAATGCCTGGCTTTCCTTGCTGAGTGCCAGCATATAAAACCCATCGGCAGCGATGTCATGCGTTGCAGAAACGAATGCTCCGGCTGCAAAGGCCAATAGAGAAAACAAGAAATATCCCTCTGTGTTCAGCGCGTATGATGCAGAGAACAGACATAGCGCCATAGCTAACTGCGTGGAGAGAATCCATTTTCTTTTTGTTGAGTAGATGTCCACAAGCGGCCCCCAGAACATCTTGACAACCCAGGGCAGGTAGAGCCAGCTTGTCCAGAAGGCAATGCTGGCATTGTCCATCCCCATCTTTTTATAGAGTATGACTGAGACAGTGTTGATGATGATGTACGGAAGGCCTTCAGCGAAATAAAGCGTGGGAACGAATACCCATGGGTTGCGGGAAGCGGCAGGCTGTTGCGTCATATAAAAATATCCAGGCTGCTATTTTCAAGAACATTTTTTCTGACCTTTTCTTTCAGCCAGATGTCATAGAAATCAATGGGATTGTAATCATCTGAAAGTATAATTGCCGGTGTATCTGACGGGAAGCTGAATCTTTGGTCTGCGAGCCGGCTTACCAGGTCTCTGGCAAGAGGATGAACAGGGAGATTTTTAACCGGGCTAAGGTCCAGAGGGATTGAAGGATAATCATATGCAATAACTGCCAGATTTCCCCATCCCTCGCTGTTATCGAGAGAGAATAGCGGATAGATTTCTACTGTTTTGAACACACTTTCAAGAGTCTTTATGACAGATGCCGTCATAAAGGTCTCTTTCTTAAGGCTGCCTGCCAGATTAACTGCTAAAATCCCCTTTTGGGTCATCCTTGTCTTAAGAATCTGCAATGCCTCCACACTTAAAATATGTCCCGGTGTCGTGTCTCCGTTAAAGACGTCTAAAACTATATAGTCATATGTTTTATTTGAGTTAATCAGGTAATACCTGGCATCAGAGATAATTACGTCTCCTGCAAGCTCAAATCCAAAATATTTTTCTGCTATGTTAACGACATTGGGGTCAATGTCTACTGCATCGGTTTTTATGCCTGTTTTTTCATACCACATAGGAATTATCCCCGCTCCCAAACCTATGACCAGGCAGTTCTTGCCAACAGGGTTCAGGCTGTAGGGAAGGAATTCCATGAAATACATATACTCATAGACCGGGAGACTGTTGTTCATGTCTATCCCGCCCTGTATCAAACCGTCGATTATCAGCTCCCGTGTATGGGCAATGCCATAGGAATAATCAACAACCTTCAGGTTTCCGTAAAAACTGTCTTTGCTGAATACCCTGGTTACTTTCGTCCCATTGGGCATGACAACCGGGTTTAAATCTGCTGTATCAGGTATGAAAAAAGGTATGGCGATGAGTATCAGGAGATACCATTTCTTTCTGAATATCAAAAAGTAAATAACAGACAGGCATATCAGGACAACGCCTATTATCCCGAATATCAGGTTTACACCGAGGTAGGCTATTAGAATAAAACCTGTGAGTACAGTGCCCAGGAAACTCCCGATTGTCGAAACAGCATAAAATAACCCGACAGTCCTGCCGATATTTTTTATCTCTTTTGCAGCTATTTTGATGATGTAAGGAGATACACAGCCAAGAAGGAACAGCACCGGGCCGAATAACAGCATGGAACTGACAAGCGCCCCTGAGCGAAGGCCGAGATGCAGGAAGCTTTTTAGAATTATCCCCTTCATGTGCGGTATTAAAATAGCCGATAAACCTGCTGCAAGGATAATTCCATAAAGATAGTCTGGCGTTCCTTTTCTGTCGGAGATTATTCCGCCGGCGGCATACCCAAGCGCAAGCGCCACGAGTGTAACGGTAATCAGGGATGTCCAGACAAAGAGGCTGACGCCGTAAAAGGGGCTTATAACTCTTGAGCCCATGACCTCCACGGCCATGACCAGAGCGCCGCACACCATAGCTGTAAGAATAAGATAGGAGATAAACAGTATGGATTTTTCTTTTAAGGGTGGAAACATATCTTCTCCGTTATCTTACTGCTATGACTTTGAGAAGAGTAAAATATCACACTGTTCCGGTTTAAGTCAATTTTTTAAATTTAACAATAAATTTTATCTGAATCTTTGCCGGGGTAATCAGAAATTATAATCCTGCCTGCTGATTATGCTACAATAATAAATATGAAGCAGGGAATTATTTTACTGATTATACTGATGGTCCCGGCATTGTCTTATGCTCAGCCCGGAAGCGAGTCGCAGCTACCTGAGATAAAATTTGATGCAGAAAACTATGACCTTGGGATAGTGACGCAGGAGATGGCGATGCATTCTTTTGAGTTCAGGAATACAGGCACGTCAGAACTTATTATAGAAAAACTTGTCCCGTCCTGAGGCTGCACTGCAGCGTTGGCCAGTTCAGGCCGTCTTAACCCGGGAGAAAAAGGCACGATAAGCATAACTATAGATGTAAGGGGCAAGATCGGAAAGCTCTCAAAGACTATTCAGGTCTATTCCAATGACCCTAAAAGACCTCAGGTAGCTCTCATACTGACAATGAATGTGAAGGATGCATTTCATGCTAAAAAACATGATGCTAAAGATATATTCGGGAAGCAATGCTCCGGTTGCCATGTAGATGCAGGCAAAGGCAGGAAAGGCATTGAGCTGTTTAATGCAGACTGCATTATGTGCCACAATTATGGCAAGACAGCTTCTCCTGTTAGTGTAATGCGGGATATGCCGGAAGACAAACTTAAACATGCTATCGGAGAGGGCGTGAAAGATTCTTCAATGCCTGGCTGGGCAGGCACAAAAGGCGGTCCGCTTACAAAAGAAGAGATGGATTCGCTTGTAGAATTTATAAAGGGGCTTAAGTAATTTTTAGTTGTATGTAACAGGCAGCCTCAACATCAGCCATGATTTCTTGACATGTTTTTAGAATATTCTTTATAATTAAA
>CAKKPR010000296.1:3049-5946 GCA_919901705.1 Thermodesulfovibrionales bacterium
CTTTGATAAAATGAAGATATTAATTTCAGAGATACCGGATGAAGGCCTCGAACTGGAGATTGACGAGGCTCTCAGTGCAGGTGTTGTAAAATTAATCTCTCCTGTGAAGGGGAATCTCAGCGTTAAGAAGGTTGGGCAGGAACTGATAATACAGGGGGAAATAACAACAAAGGCAGAGTTTGAATGCAGCAGGTGCCTCAAAAACTATACAGATGAAATATGCGTGCCTGTTGCTGTAATGTATCATCCTCTTGAAGAACTGAAGGGAGAAGGCAAATATGAGATTAAAGATGATGAACTGGATATGGGTTTTTATGCAGCTGATGAGTTTGACCTGCTGGAATTAATAAAGGAGCAGATAGTTTTAAATGTGCCCATGAAGCTGCTCTGCAACGAGGAGTGTAAGGGTATCTGCCCGAAATGCGGGACAGACCTGAATATTAATAAGTGCAATTGCAGTTTGACTGAAGTGGATTCAAGGCTTGAAATTTTGAAAGATTTATTAAGAAGGGAGTAAAAAATGGCAAATCCAACGCACAGACATACCAGAACCAGAAGGGATACGCGCAGGGCGAACTGGAAAGGGCAGATGCCCAACCTTAGTTCATGTCCTGAGTGCAAAGAGTTAAAGATGCCTCACAGGGCATGTCCAAGTTGTGGTTCATACAACGGCCGTAAGGTTCTTGAGATAATCGAAAAAGAAGCATGAAAATTGCCCTTGACGCCATGGGCGGCGATTACGCCCCGGCTGCAACAGTTGACGGCGCTGTCGAGACTGTAAGGGAATACGATGATCTTGAAGTCATACTTTTCGGAGATGAATCCCAGCTTAAAAAAGAACTTAAAGGCAAGAAGTATCCATCCCACTGCATTCATATCAGGCATACGTCCCAGATTATAGGGATGCATGAATCTCCTGTTAGCGCCTTGAGGAAAAAAAAAGATTCTTCGATCAGGCGCGCTGTTGACGCTGTAAAGCTTAAGGAAGCCGATGCTGTTGTCAGCGCCGGCAACTCAGGGGTGACGATGGCTACTGCACTTTACGTCCTTGGCACATCAAAAGGCGTAGACAGACCCGCAATCGCAGCAGTTATGCCAACCCTTAAAGGCCTGTTTGTCCTGATAGATGCAGGAGCAAATGTAGACTGCAAGCCGGAGAACCTCCTCCAGTTTGCAGTAATGGGCAGTGCGTACTGCAGGACCATTCTCCACAGGCATGAGCCAAAAGTAGCGCTGCTCAACATTGGAGAGGAAGACACAAAAGGGAATGAGCTTACCAGAGAGGCCTTTAAGCTTCTAAAAGAGGCAAACATAAATTTCACCGGCAATATAGAGGGGAAAGATGTGTTTTCAGGAGATGCTGATGTTGTCGTATGTGATGGGTTTATAGGCAATGTGCTTTTGAAGACCAGTGAGGGTCTTGCAGAAGTGATAATAAAGATGCTCAAAAGAGAGATCGAAGGCCAGGCAACAGGCAAGCTAGGATATCTTCTTATGAAACCTGCCTTAAGAAACTTCAAGAAAAAAACAGACTATGCAGAATATGGAGGAGCGCCGCTTCTCGGGATAAACGGGACGTGTATTATAAGCCATGGCAGGTCTTCACCGCGTGCGATAAGAAATGCACTCAGGGTTGCAGTAGAATTGTCCAGAAAAAAGGTGCATAAGATTATCTCGGAAGAAATAATAGGATTTCACGAAAAGGAGAAGGTATTTGTTGAGGGCTAGGATTGCTGCTACAGGGTCTTATGTCCCTGAACGCGTGCTTACCAATTTTGATCTTGAAAAGATGGTTGATACCTCTGATGAATGGATCAGGGAGAGAACAGGGATAAGGGAGCGAAGGATAGCAGCTGAAAAAGAGGCTGCTTCAGACCTTGCGTATGAGGCGGCAAAGGCTGCTTTCAAGAAAACTGATATTAAGCCAAAGGACATCGAGCTTATAATTGTTGCGACAGTTTCCGGAGATATGCCTTTCCCGGCAACTGCATGTCACCTTCAGCATAAGCTTGGCCTGAAGAAGGCCGCTGCCTTTGATATAAATGCGGCATGTTCAGGGTTTTTATACGGGCTTTCCATAGCAAACGGCTTTATAAGAAGCGGCACTTACAAAAGGATACTTCTTATCGGCTCAGAGCTTCTTTCCAGGATTACCGATTGGGAGGACAGGTCAACATGTGTGCTTTTTGGCGACGGGGCCGGGGCTGCAATACTTGAAGCTACAAACGAAGATAGAGGAATAATCTCAACTCATCTTAGAGCCGATGGCAGTATGTGGGAGTTGTTGCATATGCCGGGGGGAGGGTCAAGGCATCCTGCTTCAAAGGATACGGTTAAAAAGAAGATGCATTGCATTAAGATGAAAGGCAATGAAACATTTAAGATTGCAGTGCGTACACTCGAGGGTCTTGTAAGGGAGACCCTTGCTGAGAATAAACTGAAGATATCGCAGCTTTCTCTGCTTATACCTCATCAGGCTAATCTCAGGATTATTCAGGCGACTGCCGAGCGTCTGGATATACCAATAGAAAAGGTCATGGTGAATATTGATAAGTATGGAAATACCTCTGCGGCCTCTATCCCGATTGCCCTTGATGAGGCTGTGAGGCAGGGAAGGGTAAGGGATGGAGACTATGTGCTTCTTGAGGCATTTGGGGGCGGACTTACATGGGCCTCTGTACTGATAAAGTGGTGATTTTTAGCTGTCAGCTATGAACTAATAAGTAAGGTGTCATTGCGAGGAGTGGAACGACGAAGCAATCCCGAATTTATGAATGAGATTGCCACGCTCCAGTTGGTCGCTCGCAATGACAATGTAAGAGGATTTAGTGCTTTATTATTAATATGAGCTATATTACTGTTATAGGCGCCGGAAGCTGGGGGACAACCCTGGCATA
>CAKKPR010000297.1 GCA_919901705.1 Thermodesulfovibrionales bacterium
AAGGCAAAGCTTAACGCGATCTTTTCTTTTGTGACGCAGGCGTATACAACACTGTCTGATCCTGAAAAAAGAAAGCAGTACGATATACGATTATCCCATAAAACTGTACGAACAGCCTCAAATGAAGAACTTGCAAAGGAAAAGTTTGGGGAAGGCACGAAGAAATTTGCAGCTCATGACTTAACACAGGCATTGGAGCTTTTCGGCCAGGCGGCATATCTTCATAACTCTACTGCGAAATATCATTACTATTATGGGTTGACCCTCAACAAACTCGGCAGATTAAAAGAGGCTGAGAAGGCAGTCCAGAGGGCATTGAAGAGCGAGCCTGCGAATGCCGATTATCTGGCAGAGGCAGGACATATCTATCTAAGCCTTGGATTCCAGGGAAGGGCAAAGACTACATTTGAGGCAGCGCTGAGATTATCTCCGGCCCATCAAAGGGCCAAAGAAGGCATAATGAGTTTGGAAAAGAGCGCTTCAGGCTGATGTCCTAAGGCTTCGCCCTTCTCAAGCGCCCGAAACATTACCTCACTATCTTCATGCTTATATCCGCTGCTGTTGCTGAATGGGTAAGCGCGCCTATTGATATCAGATCCACACCTGTTTCAGCGATATCCCTGACATTGTTCAGAGTTACATTCCCTGACGCCTCAAGGATTATATTTCTTTGTATGCCGCGTGCAATCTTTACAGCCTCTTTCATATTCTCAACAGACATGTTATCAAGCATCACAATGTCAGCGCCTCCTTCTACTGCCTCTTTGAGGTCATTGAGGTTTTCCACCTCAACCTCGACCTTTGCAAGATGATGCCCTTCCCCGGCCAGGCGCAGGGCCTCTGTTATGCTTCCAACAGCCTCTATGTGGTTATCTTTTATCAGTATGCCGTCAAAAAGGCCGAACCTGTGATTGCTGCCCCCGCCTATCCTCACGGCATATTTTTCCATGAACCTGAGGCCGGGGGTAGTCTTCCTTGTATCTACAATCCTTGCATTCAGGCCAATCACCTTTTCCGCAAACATGTTTGTAAGCGTTGCAATGCCGGAAAGACGCTGAAGTATATTAAGACCGACCCTCTCTCCGGCAAGCAGCGCTCTTGTCTTTCCATATACCTCGGCAATCATATCCCCTTTTGTCACCTTTAAACCGTCATTGATAAAAATAGTAAATCTCGCTCCTGCAGAAATCATGGCAAAGACTTCCTTCACAAACGGGAGCCCGGCAACAACAAAATTTCCCTTTGCCATTATCAAGGCCCTTGATTCCTGGTTTTCCGGTATAAGGAGCGAGGTCGTAATATCTCCATTGCCTATGTCTTCCTCAAGGGCCATGCGGATTATTTCTCTGACGCTGTGCGGTATTTTCATAATTATCCAGCCATCTCTTTCAATTTCTTAATATTCTCTTTTATCCTTTCCTTTTTTGCTGCAAGTTCCCCGTATTTGGCCTTCTCCTTTTTTACAACAGCCTCAGGCGCCCTCTGTAAAAAATCTTCACTCAGAAGTTTACTGTCAAGAAAAGCCATTGCCTCATCAACCTTTTTCATCTCTTTAATGTGCCTGTCAATTTCTGTATCAATATTCAAAAGTCCTTTAAGCGGTATATATATTTCCATAGAAGCCCTTACGCATGCTGCAGAATCCATTGGCTTTGTTATATCTCGGCCTATCTCTATTTCTGCTGCCCTTGAGAGCTTTCTTATGTAATACAGATTGTCTTTCAGGGTATCTGCCGCCTCATCAGAAAAGGTCTTTATTGATACCTTCACTTCAGCAGATAGCGGGATATTGAGTTCACCCTTTATAGTCCGTATACCGGTTACAGCCTCTATTACATAAGACATCTCTGCCTCTGCCTTTTCATTTCTTGGCAAAGATTTCGGATAATCCGAGATGACTATGCTTTCTTTATTCTCTGCTCTCTGCTCTCCGCCCGCTGCTCTAATCTTAGGTAAATTCTGCCATATCTCCTCTGTCACATAAGGCATGAACGGGTGCAGGAGCCTGAGGGATGTCTCAAGCGTATGAAGCAGGCACCACATAACGCCTGGTTCCGATTTCGGGTTCCCGAGCTCTGCCTTTGACATCTCAATATACCAATCACAGAACTCATGCCATACAAACTGATAGATATTGTTTGCTGCGTCATTAAATCTGTAATCATCAAGCGCTGTATTCACTTCATCAACAGTTGCGCTCAGCCTGCTCAATATCCACCTGCTTGCAAGATCCAGTTGTGCAGGCGGTGAATCGGTGAATCGGTGAATCGGTGAATTCTCAGTAATTGTTCCCACGTTCATCATTATAAATCTTGTCGCATTCCAAAGCTTGTTTACAAAATGCCTGTAGCCTTCTACTCTGTCCTCTGCGAATTTAATGTCCCTGCCCTGTGCAGCAAATGCGCACAGCGTAAATCTGAATGCATCTGTGCCGTATTTTTCAATCAGGATCAATGGGTCAACTACATTACCCTTTGATTTGGACATCTTCTGGCCGGATGCGTCCCTGATAATTGCGTGTATATATACATCACGGAAAGGCACATCACCCATAAATTTAAGCCCCATCATTATCATCCTTGCAACCCAGAAAAAAAGTATGTCAAATGCCGTAACAAGGACACTCGTTGGATAGAATGCCTTCAGATCCGGTGTGCTTTCAGGCCAGCCCAGGGTTGAAAAAGGCCAGAGAGCAGATGAAAACCATGTGTCAAGCACATCCTCATCCTGTACGAGCTTCTGGGAGCCGCAGAAAGGGCATTCCTTTGGTATTTCGCGGGATACGATAACACCTTTTTTTGATTTACAGTCTTCATTTTTCATCTCCCGGCAGTACCATGCAGGAATTCTGTGCCCCCACCATATCTGGCGTGAGATGCACCAGTCTTTTATGTTTTCCATCCATCCGAAATATGCATTTTCCCATGACTCGGGAGATATCTTTATCTTCTTCTCCCTGACAACATCCATTGCATCTTTTGCCAGAGACTGCACATTCACATACCACTGGAGTGTCGGCAACGGCTCAATCATCGTCTTGCACCTGTAACAGTGCCCTACTGCATGCCTGTGTTTTTCTTCTTTTTCTATGAGATTCAGTTCTCTGAGTTCGATCAGGACACGTTTTCTGCACTCATACCTGTCAAGCCCCGAATATTTCGGCCCTGCCTCAGAGGTCATCTTTGCATTATCATCTATGACAATCAGAAAAGGGAGCGAAGGGCTCTGTCTCCTGGCAATGGCCTCGTCATTAAAATCATGAGCAGGGGTCACCTTAACCGCGCCTGTGCCGAAGGCCATGTCAACAGCTGTATCAGAAACTACAGGGATATTTCTGTCTGTCAAAGGAAGAGAGATGTTTTTTCCTATTAAATCCTTATATCTTTCGTCTGCCGGATTTACAGCAACTGCAGTATCGCCAAGCATGGTTTCAGGCCTTGTCGTGGCAACTGTGAGGTGTCCGCTTCCGTCTGAGAATGGATATCTGATATGAGTTAATGAACCGTCAAGTTCTTCATGCTCAACCTCGATATCTGATAAGGCTGTATGGCAGCGTGGACACCAGTTTATCAGTCTGTTGTCCTGGTATATAAGCCCCTCTTCGTAAAGCCTGACAAAAACTTCTTTTACAGCCTTTGAAAGACCCTCATCAAGTGTAAATCTTTCTCTGGACCAGTCACATGAAGCGCCCATGCTTTTAAGCTGATGTATTATTCTTCCGCCGTATTCAGCTTTCCATTTCCATACTCTTTCAATGAATGCATCCCTGCCGAGCTGCTGCCTGGTAATTTTCTCTGATGCAAGCTGACGCTCAACCACGTTCTGGGTCGCAATGCCGGCGTGGTCAGTGCCTGGAAGCCAGAGCACTTTAAAACCGCACATCCTCTTCCACCGGGCCAGGACATCCTGCAATGTCACATTAAGGGCATGTCCCATGTGCAATGAGCCTGTTACATTTGGCGGCGGTATAACAATCGAATACGGCTTTCCGGAGGGATTTATCTCTGGTTTGAAATAACCTCTGCTAACCCATATCTCATACCACTTTTCTTCTATGCCTTCTGGAGTGTAACTTTTATTTAATTCTGCCAAATCTATAACTCTGACTTAATCTTTTCTATTTCCTTTGCAATCAACCTCTCTGCAACCTCAGGGACAGTCTCCCATATAACCTTTTCAATTTCCTTGCTTAATGATGCAAGCGAACTCTGAAGTATTTCTTTGAGAAGCTTTTCAGTAAGTTCAGGGGCAACCTCCCATAAAACTTTTTCAATAGAATCCTTTAATGCGGGTGTAATTGATGAAAGCAGTTCGCTTTTAATATCCATTGTTGACAGGAACGACGCAACCCTTTCATCCACTGCCTTTTTAAACATGGCTGATAGTTCTTCTTTTGACGGAAGCTCTATCACGGGCATTTCTCTTTGCCTTCGTAAATCTGCAGGGGCAGAAACAATTTTTTCCTCATAGACAGGCGCTGCCATCTTTCCTGCATCCGCTGCTTCCACTGGAGTAGCTTCAACTGCCTGTGCAAAAACTGCCTCTGCACTTAGCTCTGCCTCTTCAGCAACCTCTAATGCCTCAACAATATTTATTTCTTCCGGTTCTGCAGCTGCGAATACATCAGGAAAGCCGGCCTCTTCCGGCACAGCTTCTGCCAATACTTCTTCCAGGGCCGCTACCTCTGCAGGAACATCTTCCATTGCCTCCATTGACCAGAGGTCCTCCTCGCCGCTAACAGCCTCTGCGACAACGGCTTCTTCTTCAGCTTCTACTGCCACTGCTTCTTCTACCACTGCTTCTGCAGTTGCTGCCGGAGATATAAGAGAAGCGTTTATTTTACTGATTAACTCCTGAGACTCAAATGGTTTTATAACAAAACTGTCTGCCTTTACCTGTCTTGCAAGTTCTTCATCGAGCGGTTCAAAGGCGCCTGACAGAAGTATAACAGGAATATCTTTGGTTGAGGGATTCATTTTCAGTTTTTCGCATAACTGATAACCGTTCATCTTCGGCATCTCAATATCGGCAAGGACTATATCAGGTTTAAACGTTGCAGCAGCAGCAAGCGCCTCCTCGCCGTTATTAACAGCCTTTATCTCAAAGCCCTCCTCGGCAAGGACCAGCTCTACGACTTTCTGTATTGTAATGCTATCATCGGCAAGAAGCAGCTTACGAGCCATAATTTACTCCTTCTATATATTTATACATTTCTCAAAATTTTATTGCTAAACCATAGAAAAGTCAAGGATTTTCGCATGCCTTGCCCTCAAAAAAAAGAAACTCTTTAAAAAACAATCTTACCATTAAGACTAACTTTGTACGGATATGCCGCTGAAAATCCAAAGATTTGCAGCGAATATAAACAAACCTGCATGTTATAATCCAAAATATCAGCGATAAAAAATGCCTGTTAATAACTTTCAAGAGGAAGTATTATTACTCAACTTATGACCAGGATACCCAAAATCTGGAAAATTATAATAATCTATGTCGCTGCCATTTATCTAACTCTTCCTGTTATGCGCGCTTTCCTCAATTTTTTGTACTCATCTATCGGAAGAAGAAATCTGGCAGTTTCTATCGATATAGTTCTCTTTGTCATACCCTGTCTCATTTTATTTTTATTTCTGAAGAAAGGGGTTGTAAGGTCTGCAATAGTGATCACCCCGCTGATCGCAGCGCTTATATTTATCTATCAGATGGAGCGGCCTGAAGAGAGGGTGCATTTTCTGGAATACGGCATACTCGGGTTTTTAGTTTCAACGGCAACGGGAACCGGTTCGAGACATCTTATCCGTGCCCTGTTGTTAATAGTCCTGATTGGCAGCGTAGACGAATTTATCCAATTACTGCTTCCAAACAGGGTTGGAGACTTAAGGGATGTTTTAATGAACGCAACAGGAGGGGTTCTTGGATTATGGGTAGAAAAGTTCTGGTCCCGGCGTTAATCCTTATCTTTTGTCATGCCCCTGTGTGGGCAGAAAGCCTTAAGCTTTTCTTTCTGGATGTTGGCGAGGGAGACGCCATATATATCGAGACACCGGATACGCAAAGAATACTTATAGATACAGGGAACCTCATCAGCGGCTACAAGGTAGTTCAATTCCTTAAAAAAAGAGGAATCAAAAAACTTGATATCCTTATTATCACACATCCTCATCCTGACCATGCCGGAGGGGTATTCCATATACTTCAGCAGATAAAGGCAAACGCCCTTTACGACAACGGGCAGGAATTGGATAACAGCAGCGATTATGATATATACAGGTGGTATAGTTCCATCTACAGAAACGGCAATTACAGGGCTTTAAAGGCCGGGGACAGCATTCCCATGGGAAAGGTTGTCATTAATATCCTCTGGCCTTACAGATTTACTTCAGACTGGAATGAAAATACGCTGGTATTGAAAATAATTTACGGGGAAACATCTTTCATCCTCATGGGAGATGCAAATACCGGGATAGAAAAATCATTGCTGAAAAACAGCGCAGGGTTAAAGGCCAATCTTCTTAAAACAGGTCATCACGGCGCCAAGGATGCATCATCGGAAGAGTTTATCAAAGCCGTCTCCCCTGAGTATGCAGTTATATCGGCAGACAAAAACAATGCACAGGGCAACCCTGAATCAGATGTGACAGAGAGATTAAAAAATAATGGCGTCAAAATATTTTCCACTTACAGGGATGGTGATATAGCCTTCGAGAGTGACGGCAAAAAAATTAAAAGGGGCCGCCTGCAGCGGCAATATTAATCATTTCATGAACCCGGGAATCTTCTCATTATCAGTCAGAGTTTTATATGTTTCCCTTTCTCTTATCAGAAAATGTTTCTTGCCTTTCACCAGCACCTCAGCAGGCCTCGGGCGGCTGTTATAATTTGAGCTCATCGAAAACCCATACGCGCCCGCGCTCATAACAGCAAGATATTCACCTTGTCTGACCCTGGGCATTTCCCTTTCCATTGCAAGAAAATCGCCTGATTCGCATATCGGCCCCACAACATCAGCAAATGTATCCGCCCTCTTACATCTTTTGACCGGAATTATTCCGTGGTATGCGCCGTACAATGACGGCCGCATCAGGTCGTTCATCCCTGCATCCACTATGATAAATTCCTTCTCATGCCCCTGTTTCAGATAAAGCGTCTTTGTAACAAGTATGCCTGCATTTCCGGCAATAGACCTGCCGGGTTCCATTATGAGCGTCATCTTTCTTCCATTGAGCAATGGCAGAATGTTTTTTGCAAGGTCTTTTGGCACAGGAGGTTCCTCGTCCTTGTATGGAATACCGAGCCCGCCGCCGATATCGAGGTATTTTATGTTTACTCCCTGAGCATTAAGCTCATCAATCAAAAGCAGAATTCTTTTTAGGGCATCAACAAAAGGAGACACCTTTGTAATCTGGGAGCCTATGTGTTTGTGTATTCCTACAATAGAGATATTTTTAAGCCTGCTTGCAGCCCTGTAATATTCGATTGCATCCTCAATCGGTATGCCGAATTTGTGTTTCTTCAGCCCTGTCGAAATATACGGATGTGTCTGAGGGTCTATGTCGGGGTTGATCCTCAGCGCAACAGGAGCCTTTGTCTTCATCTTTCCTGCAACTTCATTAATCCTCTGTAATTCAGCTTCGGATTCAACATTGAACATGAGTATCTTCGACCTTAATGCAAACCTTATCTCATCGTCAGTCTTTCCAACGCCTGCATAAACAATCTTTTTCGGAGAAACACCTGCCTTTAAAGCCCTGAAAAGTTCTCCCCCTGACACAATATCAGCGCCTCCGTTGTTTTCTGCAAAGAGCCGGAGTATTGCCAGATTCGAGTTCGCCTTGACCGCAAAACAGATTATGTGAGGGTAACCGTCAAATGCATCATCGTAAGCCTTGAAGTGCCTTAGTAATGTAGCATGGCTGTAAACATAAAGCGGAGTGCCGTATTTTTCTGCAAGTTTCCTTACAGGAACATCTTCAGCGAATAATTCGTTGTTTTTGTATTTAAAAAAATGCATTCCAACCTTTGATTATTTTATTTTGTGCTTTATATTTTTACATATGCTCAAAGCGAAAGTCAAAAAAAGCATTGTTTACCTTGATTCAATCAACATCCGCCATGTAAAATAACATTCTAAATATCAAATGCGAGGTATAAAGTGGGAAAGAATATAGTTGAAAAAATATTTGAAGCGCATAAGGTTTATGGTGAATTGAAAGCAGGCAGTACAATTGGGCTTAAAGTTGACCAGGTTTATACACAGGATGCAACAGGCACAATGACCTGGCTTCAGTTCGAGGCCATAGGGATAGACAGGGTCAAGGTTCCTTTGGCAGTCTCATATGTGGACCACAACATGCTTCAGACAGACTATATGAATCCTGACGACCACAAATTCCTCCAGACAGTCGCGGCAAAGTATGGCGCATATTTTTCAAGGCCGGGCAACGGCATATGCCATCAGGTTCATCTTGAACAGTTCGCTGCTCCGGGAAAAATCGCTCTGGGAACTGACAGCCACACGCCGACAAACGGCGGTATGGGGATGATTGCTATAGGCGTAGGCGGGCTTGATGCAGCAACTGTAATGGCAGGCGCTCCTTTTGAACTTACCATGCCGCAGGTCATAAAGATAAACCTGAAAGGAAAACTCAAGCGTCCATGGGTAACTGCAATGGATGTGATCCTGGAAATCCTCAGAAGGTTCACTGTCAAAGGCGGTGTAGGAAAGATATTTGAATACGGAGGCCCCGGGGTTAAAGACCTGAATGTGACAGAGAGGGCAACCATAACAAATATGGGAGCAGAACTCGGAGCAACAACATCCATCTTTCCGAGTGATGAGAGGACAAAATTCTATCTCTCGGCAGTAGGAAGAAAAAATAACTGGGCAGAACTTAAGGCAGATAAAGACGCTGAATATCCAGAGATAATAAATCTTGACCTGAGCACAATCGAACCAATGATTGCACAGCCCCACAGCCCTGACAATGTCGTAACTGTCAAAAGCCTTGCAGGCACAAAGGTTGACCAGGTCTGCATAGGAAGCTGCACAAACTCATCATATCAGTCTATGAAGGCAGTGGCCTCAGTACTGAAAGTTAATCCTGTTGCAGAAGGTGTAAATCTTCTGATTAATCCGGGCTCAAAACAGGTCTACCAGATGATATCAAAAGAGAGCCTCACATCTGCGATGATTTCAGCAGGCGCACGTATGCTTGAATCATCATGCGGCCCGTGCATAGGAATGGGAGGAGCGCCTGGTAGCGGACAGGTATCAGTGCGCTCATATAACAGAAACTTTAAAGGAAGAAGCGGCACTAAGGATGCGCTTGTCTATCTCGCAAGCCCGGTGTCATGCGTTGTCTTTGCAGTAAAAGGGAAAATGGTTGACCCCTGCAAATCAGGATTCAAGATTGGAAAATTTTCAGAGCCAAAGAAATATCTCATAAACAAAAGCTTCATAATTCCTCCGAAAAAAGATACATCTAAAGCAGTTGTTATAAAAGGGCCGAATATCAAGGATATCTCTGTCAAAGAACCGCTAAAAGATAAAATCGAGGCAGAGGTATTGCTCAAACTCGGTGATAACATCACAACAGACGACATCATGCCGGCAGGCTCAAAAGTCCTTCCATTCCGCTCGAATATTCCGAAGATTTCAGAGTTTGTATTCAGCGGGATTGATTCAACGTTCAGTTCAAGGGCAAATGAGGCAAAGGCTAAAGGCGGGTGCATTGTAGTCGGAGGAGAAAATTACGGGCAGGGTTCATCCCGCGAACATGCGGCAATTGCGCCGATGCATCTTGGGCTTCAGGCAGTGATTGTGAAATCATTCGCGAGGATTCATAAGGCAAATCTGATAAACTTTGGCATTCTGCCTTTGCAATTCAGGAATCTTTCTGATTATGAACATATTGAAAAAGGAAATATCCTTGTCATAAAAGATGTGATAAATTCTCTCAAGGGCTCTCAGGTCTATAGGGTCGAAAACATCACAAAGGGCAGCACATTTGAGGTAGTCTCAGATTTGAATGACAGGCAAAAAGCCATAATCATAAAAGGCGGGCTGCTGCCTTATACAAAGAAGTAAAAACAGGCTGACCTATGGGAAATGCATTGATGATGAAAAAGGTTTTAAGGCTTGCTGCGAAGGCAGCAGGCATGACAAGCCCAAATCCTATGGTCGGCGCTGTACTTGTCAAAAATGGGAAACTCATTGCTGAAGACTATCACAGGAAGCCCGGAACTCCCCATGCTGAGGCGCTTGTTATTCAAAAGGCAGGAGAGAAAGCAAGGGCAGCAACTCTCTATGTAAACCTTGAACCATGCTGCCATACGGATAAAAGAACCCCGCCGTGCACAAAGGCAATTATAAATGCAGGGATTAAAAAAGTTGTTATTGGAATGAAAGACCCTAACCCAAAAGTCGCAGGGAAAGGGATAGAAGAACTTGAAAAGGCAGGAATAAAAATTATATCAGGAATTTTGGAAGAGAAAGCTAAAAAATTAAACGAAGCTTATATCAAATACATCACAACCCGAAAACCATTCGTAATATTAAAAGTCGCAATGACCCTTGACGGAAAGATTGCCACTCCTGAAGGCGAGTCAAAATGGATCACGGGTGAAAAGGCAAGAGAAAAAGTCCGCCGGCTAAGAAGCAGCGTTGATGCAATAATTACAGCGATAGGAACTGTTAAAGCTGATAATCCCCGCCTTACAGCAAGGATAAAAGGCAAAAAAGACCCATTAAGGATTATCATAGACCCTGCCCTTGAGACACCTTTAGATTCGCGAATTTTAAACGCTCCGCCGGAAACAATCATCATTACCGAAGATACGGGCAATAAAGCAAAGAAGATTGAGGAGTCAGGGATAAAGCTTATCCATTACACAGGAAGACTTGACCTCAAATGGCTGATGGAAAAACTTGGCAAAATGGATATAACATCAGTTCTCATAGAAGGTGGTTCTTCATTAAACAGCCATGCCCTTGAAGACGGCATTGTTGACAAGGTTATGTTCTTTATAGCTCCCAAGATTATCGGGGGCAAGGATTCATTCCCTGCCGTCGGCGGAAAGGTATTCAGAAAACTCTCAGAGGCACATAAGTTAAAAGATATAAATGTGAAACGAATTGGAGAAGATATTCTGATTGAAGGATATATCAGATAGACTTGAATCAGTGATTAATAGAAGAACTTAAATTTCGTAAGGCATATATAATGCACATACATATTGCGGAAACATCACTTCTAAAGAGGCTTCTCGACCGTAAAAAACGGAGAAAGGAATTTTATGGCCTTGAGCTGGGTGATCTCCTCCGCGATATACTTACATGGGCAAACAGCTTTGTCCCTGCGGAATCAGGCTCCATCCTGTTTGACGATCCGGTTATTAAAAAAAATCCCAAAAAGAAAACCCTTCTTTATTTTGCCGGATGCTTCGGAAAAAGCTCTGAAGCTCTTGTTGGAACATCACTTCATGATACATTAGGCATTGTCGGTGAAACATATCACACAAGACAACCGTATATAAGCAAGGATGTAAAAAAAGACAAGAAGTTTTTCTCAAAAATTGATAAAAAAACCGGGTATGAAACCGCATCCATTATCTGCGCTCCGATTATCATCAATAAATCTGTCATCGGTGTTATCGAGCTGATTAACAGAAGGGGACAAAAAAACTTCAATATGAATGACCTTGTCCTTCTGGAGATTTTTGCAGGATACACGGCAAGCGTAATCCACACGGGATTGATTGCCAGGAGCTTTGAGGAACTCGCAAAAAGAGATAACCTGACCGGGCTTTTTAATGACCGTTATTTTTATCAAACTCTCGAAGGCGAAGTAAAAAGGGTTCTGCGCAGAAACAGCAAGGTGACTCTGATATTCTTTGACCTTGACCATTTCAAGGATGTGAATGACACTCACGGCCATCTTGCCGGAAGCGCTGTATTGAAAGAGGTCGCCGAACTGCTTAACAAACTATTCAGAGGCACAAAAGCAGTAATAGCAAGATACGGAGGAGATGAGTTTGTGATAGTCTTGCCTGATACTGGCCTTCATGCATCCGGGGATTATGCGGAAAGATTACGTGCCTGTATAGCCGGGCATACTTTCCTTAAAAAACGCAGGCTGGGATTCAAACAAAGTCTTAACATAAAAAATCTCATTACGTGCAGCGTAGGTGTTGCATGTTTGCCGGAAAATGTTTCATCTAAAGGAACTGTAAGAGATACCGTAGAACAACTCATCCGGGCTGCTGACAGCGCCATGTATACTGCCAAGGAACGCGGGAAAAATATGGTTTTTGTACAGGAGAAATAGAGACACCGGGCCGGTCTTTATATAAAGATATCCATATTTTCTACTTGAAATTCTTAAGCAAATCCATTACCAGCCTCACCCCAATCCCTGATGCTCCTTTTGGGATATAAGGCTTGTCTTTTTCTGCCCAGGCAGTTCCTGCAATATCAAGATGAACCCACGGAGTTTTTTCTGCAAATTCATAGAGGAAATATGCTGCTGTAACCAGTGAGCCGTTTTTACCCCCGGTGTTTTTTATCTCAGCGATATCGCTCTTTATATACTCCCTGTATTCATCAAACAAAGGCATCTCCCAAACGCGCTCATACGTATTGCCGGCAGATTTTTTAATCTTATCCATCAATCCCCTGTCATTGCCCATCATTGCCATAGCCTCATTCCCCAAGGCTATGGAACATGCGCCTGTAAGAGTTGCTATATCAATTATTGCCTTTGGTTTAAACCTTTTTGCATAGCCTATTGCATCAGCAAGAATCAGCCGTCCTTCTGCATCAGTATTAATTATCTCAACGGTTTTCCCGGTAATTGACTTAACAATGTCCCCGGGTTTTGTTGCAGAGCCTCCGGGAAGATTTTCTGTTGCAGGGAGTATGCCGACAAGATTAACCGAAAGTTTTAATTCCGAGGCTGCTTTGATTATTCCCAAAACTGCAGCGCCTCCTGCCATATCATATTTCATCTTTTCCATTCCGTCAGCAGGTTTTAATGATATGCCGCCGCTATCAAAGGTAATTGACTTGCCTATAAGCACTAACGGTCTGCCTTTAGCCCCTTTATATTCGAGCACAATAAACTTTGGAGGCTCATTAGAGCCCCTGGCAACGGAAAGATATGCTCCCATCCCGAGTCTTTCTGCATCCCTTTTATTAAGAACTTTCACAAAAAGGTTTTTCCTCTTTAGAGATAAAGCTGCCTTTGCAAGATGCGTTGGCGTCATGTCATTTGATGGAGTACTTATCAAATCCCTTGCAAAACAAACTGATGCTGTCACGGTTTTAGTCTGGTTAAGTTCATTATTCAGCTCTTTAGATGGTTTCGAAAGTAGCGTAATGCTGTCTATTGCCTTATTGTTTTTCTCTTCCTTGTATTTCTTAAATGTATAAAGTCCGAGTAAAGCTCCCTCAACAAAATTTACAGGCGATAAATTAAAAGAAAATACAACACCTGTTGAGAGAGCAACCTTTTTCATCCCCATATCACGCAGATAAACCGCTGATCTTCCACCGGCCTGTCTTATCCTTTCAGCAGAAATTTCACTTTTTTTGCCAAGGCCCACAAACAGAATTCTCTCAGGTTTAATGTCTTTGGGTGCAGGGACCAATAAAACCTCATTTTGTTTGCCTTTGAATTCTTTTGAAAATACTTTTTTTACAAGACTTTGAACTGATACGCCAAGTTTGTTATAGAGCTTTGAATCTCCTTCTGTAACAGGCAGTATCAAGGCATCGCAAAGGCAATCTGTTTCTCCGATGTTTTTTATGGATATATTCATTTTCATCTCCCGAATAAAATTAATTGATGCAATTTTAGCTGATTTATCCAAGAAATATCTATATTCAGGCTGGGGATAGTGTCTGAGCGGCTTTTTTGCCTATATCCATAATAAGCATTCCTGTCCCATTGTCATTCCCGCTTGTCGGGAATCCTTCCGACTCGTTCGGGGTCGCAAGAAAGATTCTGGACAAGCCAGAATGACAAAAAACATTTTAGGAAGCGAAAAGCTGGAGGAAATCGGTATTATTTGACAGGTTCTCGAAAACACGATCTGCGCCTGCCTTCTTAAGCGCATCTGCGGTATATTCACCTGTAGCAACACCAATAGACTTTGCGCCATACGGCTTTGCACAATATATATCACGCGGCGTATCCCCCACCACTGTGCAGTTATAAAACTTTATTCTTGCCTTGTATAATTCCTCAGACCTTCGTATTGCTATTGGCAGAAGATTGTCCCTGTCTTCGTCATCGCTTCCAAATGCGCCTGTCGGGAAATATCTGTTTATATTGAAAGGCTCAAGCTTTATCCTTGCGCCATCCTCAAGATTGCCTGTAAGAAGGCCTAATCTCACATCCTCCATGAAACTTAATTCCCTTAACACATCATATATTCCGGGCTTGATATGTCTTTTTTTATTATTAATCTCCTTCCCGAGGTGCCTGATGTAAGCGCTTGTGATAGCATCGAGATGACCGTTTACTAATATGCCGTGTTTCATCAAACCCTCTTTGATTATCTGAGAGTCTGTCTTGCCTGCCATGTTTATACCATGGAAAGCATCTTTGACGGAAAATAGTTCTCTGAATGCAAGGTTGAGAGAGCGGATGCCTGCCCCTCCCGAATCTATTAATGTGCCATCAATATCAAACAGTATCAGGTGCATGAATTATTTTAAGAAATAGTCCTTGATATTTACAAGCAGGAATTATGCCCTTGGCTTTGCAAGTATCTCAAGAACCTTAAGCTCAAGGAACCTCTTTGATGCTGCAGACCTGATAACCATCACTGTGTCAGCGCCCCTTCCTGTGCCTGCAACTGCAAGGACTTCTTCGCCTTCAGGAATAAGGCCCGCATCAACAGCCATCATCACAATCTCACAGCATACCTTTGCTCCCTCGCCAAACCTTCTTAAGGCCTGCGCAATAATCATTGCAGGATAAATACCGTTGAATTTGGAAGCAAGCGATGTCTCCAATGAATGGGTAAGTATAGTGCCTGTATAAATCCTTGCGCCGTGCGCCTTTATCTTTTCCCTGACATTATCAGGCATCTCAAAGGTGTTAGCTTCTTTAAAGCCAGATGAGTGTGTCACAACAACCAGATTAATCCCGGAGGACTTCACAGCTTCCGAGAACAGAAGCCCGTTATCTCCTCCTGTTGTTGCAACAACAAGGTGCCTGTAGCCGCTATCTTTTATTGCCTGTTTGACAACATCCAGACATGCAGCTGTGTTTTCCCTGCCGGTCTTTTCAAAATATACCACTTTTCTTTCCATTCGGGAGATTATAACAAAGACTCTTTTTGGTTTCAACTTGATTAAATAACAATTTTTTGTAATATTATGAGGTATGGCGAAAAAATCTGAAAAGGTTCACATTACAGTAAATATCCCGGAGGGGTTCAATATAAACATCATCGCAGACGGAAAAACCTATCATATCCAGACAGAGCAAGGAGACAGAAAAAATCCTGAGCTCACAACGCATATCTACTATAAAGGCGAAATTGTTTATTCGAAAAAGACCAATTATTCAGACATCCTGAATGCAGAAGATTATAATGAAAAGCTGCATGGCATGATGGAAAACCAGCACAAAAGCGCCATAGAAGCGTTCACAGGAAATATTGAAAGAGAAAAGCAAAAGGCAGAATATTTTGATACAGTAAAAAAACTGCTTAGAAGCGGTAACAATAGACAAGCGCTAAGAATATTAAAAGAGGGGTTCGGGGAATTTCCTGAAGACCTGTTTATTATGTCTTATTATGGCTGTTTAACTGCTATTGTTGAGAAAAAAATTGACAAGGGGATAAAGTTATGCCAGGGGGCTTTAGAAAAACTCGGCACCGCAACTGAAAAATCCGTTCATGCCACGTTTTACCTGAATCTTGGAAGGGCATATCTTGCCGGCGGGCAGAAAGAACAGGCTATCGAGGCGTTCGATAATGGATTAGCCTTTGATAAAAAAAACCATGACCTGCTCTGGGAATTAAAAAAACTCGGCACAAGGAAAAATCTACCCATACCGTTTCTTTCACGAGGCAACCCGATAAACAAATACATCGGCATGATTCGTTCAAAATTCAAAGGGAAATGAATTAAG
>CAKKPR010000298.1 GCA_919901705.1 Thermodesulfovibrionales bacterium
TTGACGAATTATAAGATATAATGTACAATGATGTACAGATGATACTTTTTAATGTGAGGATAGACTGATGAAAAATGTAATTTCCATAACAGAAGCAAGGAAGAGGCTTCCGGGCATAATAAAGTCTCTTAGATCTTCTCCTGAAACTGTGTATCAGATTACAGTGCATGATGAAGTGGTTGCTGAGATAAAGACACCGCCCAAAATCAAGCCCGGTGAGGCTGCGGCAAAACTTCTTGAACTCAGAAAGCGTCTTGGTTCTAAAAAATATAAGACGAAGCCTGTTTCTGAAAACATCAAGGAATATCTCTACGTTGCTGAGGACAGTCATTGAACCTTCCTCAAAACAAGGCCTTCTGTGATACTTCTTTTTTCTTTGCCTCTCTTAGTCCTGACGACTCTAATTACAGCCGGGCAGGCGAAATCCTTGAATTTTTCAGAGAAAACAAAATCTCGCTTTATACGACATGGGATATAATCAGCGAAACTATAACTCTTCTGAGGTACAGGGCAAGCTACAAACTTTCGGTCGAATTTATTGATGTGGTCAAGCCCTCACTGCATATTGTTCATTATAACGATTCCGTGAGAATGGCCGCGGCTGAGATATTTAAAAAACTTTCCAGAGATAAGAGGCTTTCTTTCTGTGATGCTGTTTCATACGTCATAATTACTCATATGCTTGAAAACATGCCATGTTTTTCTTTTGACAGCGATTTTAGAAGTCTTGGCTTGACTGTATACCCTTGAGGTTATCGTATAAGGCGCAGTTTCCCGGCTTATTTAAATTTTTACTAATTCTTTCCCTGCCTCATAAGCGTCCTTGAGCGCTGTCGGGTGCTTGAGTATCGCGCCTTTTGCATCAATACCCGTAAAGCTTAATGTCTTATGTTTGGGGACGCTGATTGTTCTGAAGAATGCCTTTGCAGTTGCTTCTGAGCACTGAGCGCCAACTTCTTTTTTCATGCCTCCAACAAGGAGCAAAAGCCCCTTCCTTCCGTATTTACCTTCCGGAATAGGTTTTTTTAGCAGATATTTTTCGCACCAGAATGCCTGGCACCTGTCTATCATTATCTTTGTCTGGGCGCTAAGGCCGAAGAAAAAAATCGGCGAGGCAAGGATAATCCTGTCAGCAGTTCTTATGGCGTCATATATCTGCACCATTTCATCTTCGATGGTACAGATGCCTGTTCCATCGCATCCGCCGCAGTTCTGGCAGGGTGAGATTTTCATAAGGTTGAGATTAAAACTTTGCACTGTAGATCTTGAATCCTCTATACCTTTTATTGTCTCTCTGAGAAGAAGCTCGGTATTCCCGTCTTTTCGCGGGCTGCCCAAAAATGCAATTATATTCATAACACCCCTTATTCCTCAGTAACGCTGATTGCCTGAACAGGACATATATCAACTGCTTCCTCGCATTTGCATGTATTGCATTTATCCGGGCCTATGACATAGGCCTTGTCATCCCTGAGCTGAAAAACTTCAGGACAGACCTCAGTACAAGCGCCGCAGCCAACACATGCGTCCCAGTCAATTGCCGGTTTCAACACGAAAAACACCTCCTTACTGAAGGAAAGACTGAGTTTTATTATAGCAGGTTTTTCTTTTAAGCATATATTTTCCGCATTAATCTTTCCATTCTTTCTGAACTTCATAGCACCCATGGAGTTTGAATGTCTTCCTTGCATTTTCTATCTGTTCTCCAATTTCAGGGAAGATGACGTGAAATGCAGAAGGTCTACCTGGATTTTTTGATGTACTGAATGCTGATTTCATATGAAACGCTTGCGTGTTCAGGAGAAACGGGACTGGTTTTCCCTTTGCAGACTAACTTACCCTTTCCTGATTTCTTGCGATTTTTAATCAGGTCTGAAATAGCCGGGGTTAAATCAAAGCCCCCGTTAACGCAATCTTTAATCATGCATTCCATATTGAAATAGGCATAACTGGCAGGGAGGATATTAATGATGCGCTCCATAAGAACCGGATTTGCTACTTTCTGGTAGTATGTCATATTAATTATAATCGATGAAACTTTAGGGAAACGCTCTGAAACCAGGCCGGCATTAATCCTGTTTTTCTTGACAAGTTCCATCCTTGCGATATAATCTTGTCTGTGTGCCATTTTGTTTGCCTCCTTACTTAAAAACTGGAGCGTTAGAGCTGTTCAACAAAAAAGCCACAAAGATAAAGGTCTTTGCGGCCATCGAATGTACAAAAACTTCTGCAACTCAATAGCAGTATGACATATAGCCTGGCAGAAAGTCAAACAATAGGATTCCGAGAAATTAAATCCGGCATCTTGTATAAGATATTTTTTACCATTGGCCCAGTGTTCCTTTTATCCTTTCAAGTTCAACAGTAGCCTTTGCGTAATCAACCTCAGCCCTTTTTTGAGAGGATAAAGCCTTTGCATATTCTTCCTGAAATTTAAGCACATCGTTCAAGGTTGCCATGCCAGCCTTGAACCTGCCTTCCTCAGCCTCAAATCTTTTTTCTGCTGCTGTCCTTGTCTTTTTTGTTGCGCTGATTGTCTCTGATGCAAGCTGAACCGTCCTCCATGCCTCTCTTACCTCAGCCGTGATTTTCTGTTCCAGTATCTTCAGGGTGATGCCTGATTTCTCCTCCTCGTGCATTGCCTTGAGATAGGTTCCTTCTGCGGCGCTGTTGCCTATTGGTATTCTGAGGGAGAGTCCGAACTGCCATGAATAGTAATCCCGGGAGCCCAGCCTGTTAAGGGTATTATCATAGGCCCCATTAAGCCCGTTCAGGCCGGCAGAGCCGATTAAGTTAAGGTCAGGATATTTTTGGTTGTCAAAGTATTTTCTGAGTATCTCTTTATTTTTATATTCAATGGAAGCCTGCTTGTAGTCTTTCCTGTTATTAAAGGCTGTATCTGTTGCCTTCTCAACAGGTTGAATATCAGTTGGTACGGGTATTTTTTCTATGGGGATAAGCTCGGCCTGCCAGTCCTTCATATTCATTACAACCCTCAGCCTGTCTGCCATATCAAATACCAGTTTTTTTGCCTTAAGCAGGGCCTCTTCCCTTAATGAGGCCTCTGCCTCAGCCTTGAAAATTTCGACGGGTGCAAGTAAGCCCGCATCTATTTTTGCCTTTGTCTCAGCTAAAAGATTTTGTGCAAGTTTAAGCGAAAGTTCGGCGACCTCGAAATTGTATCTTGCAAATGCAAGGTCCCAGTATGCCCTGGCTGTATCGGCTATGATACCTATTGATTTATCATCAAGGCTTAGCCTGGAAGCTTCGTAATTATTTTTTGCTACATTAAGATTACTTTCCTGAACCTCTTTGCCGATGCCTTTAAGCAATGG
>CAKKPR010000299.1:0-2899 GCA_919901705.1 Thermodesulfovibrionales bacterium
CCGTGTGAAGGGAACGCTCTACCACTGAGCTAATCGCCCTCTACTCCTCTTTTCTATCCGTCAGCGCAGCAATTCCCGGAAGCTCCTTGCCCTCAAGCAATTGCAAAGATGCACCGCCGCCTGTTGATATAAAAGATATGGCGTCTGATACGCCTGCCCTGTGCACGGCCAGATCAGTATCTCCGCCGCCCACTATTGTAAGGGCATATGCGTCAGACACTGAATGCGCAATCGCAAAAGTGCCTCTCGAAAAGGCATCCATCTCGAATACGCCCATCGGACCGTTCCATATTATTGTCTTTGCATCCTGAATTGCCTCTGAAAAAAGTTTGGCAGACGCAGGTCCGATATCAAGAGCTCTCCAACCCTTGGGAATCTCCTGTGTTGTAACAAGTTTGGTCTCGGAGCCTGCCTCCATGCTCTGTGCTATCACACTGTCAACAGGAAGATAAAACTTTACATTATTCCTTATAAGCTTTTTCCTTAGCATATCTGCGAATTCGAGCATCTCTGGCTCTACCAGAGAATCACCCACCTCATATCCCATGGCCTTTATGAAAGTATATGCCATGCCGCCGCCTACTATGACCTTATCGACCTTATCAACAAGATTTTCGAGAACTCCTATTTTGCCGGAGACCTTTGCCCCACCGAGTATGGCAACAAAAGGCCTGACAGGATTCTGAACCGTGCCTTTAAGATATTCTATTTCCTTCCTGAGCAGAAAACCTACTGCCGAGGGAAGAAACCTTGCAATCCCGACAGTTGAGGCATGCGTCCTGTGTGCAGCTCCGAAGGCGTCATTCACAAAGTAGTCAGCAAGTTTTGCGAGCGCCTTTGCAAATTCCTCGTCATTTTTTTCTTCGCCGGGATGAAATCTCAGATTTTCAAGCAACAGGACATCGCCTTCCTTCATCTTAGAAACAAGGCCCTCGACCTGAGGGCCAATACAGTCCTGAGCGAAAATGACTTCCTTGCCCAACAGTCTCTGAAGTCTTTTTGCAACAGGAGCAAGCGTGAACCGCGGGTCAACTTTTCCCTTTGGCCTTCCAAGATGGGAAGCCAGTATGACCTTTGCTCCTTCGTCTATTGCATAGTCTATGGTAGGCAGCGTTGAGCGGATCCTGCGATCATCAGTGATACTGAGATTATCATCGAGAGGCACATTATAATCAGCCCGTATGAATACCCTTTTGCCCTTGATATTCAACTCTTCAATCGTGAGTTTGTTCAATATGTCCTTTATAGGGACAGGATTGCCATTACTCTTTCTCGCCATAACGACTAACTCCTTTTTGTAAGATATATTATCAGGTCGCGCACACGTGAGCTGTAGCCGGTTTCGTTGTCATACCATGAGATGACCTTTACCATCCTGCCTTCGAGCACCTTTGTGACAGTTGCGTCAACAATAGAAGAATGTGCATTGCCGTTAAAGTCTATTGATACAACAGGTTCCTCTGTGTATTGCAGAATCCCCTTCATTTTGCCCTCTGCTGCCTTTTTAAATGCTGCATTCACTTCTTCTGCCGAGGTATCTTTTTTAAGTTCAGCCACAAGGTCAACAACAGAGACATTCGGAGTTGGAACTCTTATTGCCATGCCGTCAAGTTTTCCTTTAAGGTCCGGAAGCACTAATCCGACTGCCTTTGCAGCTCCGGTTGTCGTCGGTATCATATTAACTGCAGCAGCCCTAGCCCTCCTGAGGTCTTTATGCGGGAGGTCAAGGATTCTCTGGTCATTGGTATATGAATGTATTGTCGTCATTAGTCCTCTGACTATGCCGAATTCCTGATGGAGCACTTTTGCAACAGGCGCAAGGCAGTTTGTTGTGCATGATGCGTTGGAGATTATCTTGTGTTTTGACGGGTCAAGTGTTTCTTCATTAACTCCCATGCAGACAGTAACGTCAGGGTCTTTGGCGGGCGCTGATATTATGACCCACTTTGCCCCGGCAGTAAGATGCTTTGAGGCAGATGCCTTATCCGTAAAGAGTCCTGTTGACTCAAGGACAACGTCAACCCCAAGGTCTTTCCATGACAGTTTCTCAGGGTCTTTGACCGCAAGTATTTTTATCTCTTTTCCATTTACAGTTATACCATTATCAGTTGCCTTCACATCTGCATTAAAAATCCCATGTACAGAATCATATTTAAGCAGATGCGCAAGTGTTTTTGAATCTGTGAGGTCATTTATTGCAACAACCTCAAAATCCTTATATCCCATGCTTTGCCTTAAAAAAATCCTTCCGATCCTTCCAAAACCATTAATTGCTACTTTAACTGACATCTGAGCCCTCCTTTTTATTAGCCTTTAGCTGCTAGCTGTAAGCTATCAGCCAAGAGCTGAAAACTAAAATTTATTTATAACCAATCCTGTAAGAAGCTTTGGATAAAAATATGTGGACTTTGGCGGCATGCGCACATCTGAAAGGGCGACCCTTTCAACATCCTCAACCTTTGTAGGGTTCAGGAAAAAAGCAGCGTCATAAAGCCCATTTTTTACTCTATCCATCGTTTCTTTTATATTCATCTCATATCCTATATCGGTAATCTTGAGCAGTTTCTTAAATATTAGTTCATGGAGCACAGTAACATCAAGCCCTCTTAAGGCAGGATGTAAATCATCAAGCCCGGCTCCTTTGTGTTTCAGGATATACTGCTTGCGGTTGTTGTGCTGATAAAAACCAATGGCATGTTCATATCCGGCTATGCTGTCTTCCACTTTTTCTGACAACGAGAGCTCTTCTACATTAAAGTATTCAGATAAAATTTTTACCGGATTTTCAGGTATGCCCTTTACAAGCCTGTGGGCAGGAAGTATTGTCAGTCCTTCGTCTGATATGTTTGCAAGAAACATAAGAACGTAATCCCATGGATTACTCTCTGCGCTTTGCTCT
>CAKKPR010000299.1:2999-6389 GCA_919901705.1 Thermodesulfovibrionales bacterium
CTCTCTGCGCTTTGCTCTTTCTGAAACTCAAGCGCTGTCTCATATCTGTGATGTCCGTCAGCAATAAAAATTGCCCTGTCCTTAAGGTCGTTTTTTATAGCCTCTATATTTTTTTTATCTTCTATAATCCAGAGCCTGTGTATTGCTCCGTCAGTGTCTTTAGCTTCAATGTAGGGTTTCTCCCTGCCCGTCACTCTTTTTATAACTTCTGACGCCTTTTTTCCAGGGCTGTTGTAAAGTGAAAATATCGGGCTGATGTTTGCCTTGCATGACCTCATAAGATTTAATCTGTCAGCCTTTGGCTTGGAGTGAGTGCACTCATGAGGATGTATATTGCCCTTGCCGAGATCTTCGAGTCTTACAAGACCAAAGAAGCCACTGAGCTTTTTAAGTTTCCCTTTAATTTCATACTCTATCTCATGGGCATAAAAACCCGGGGTATTGCTCCTTGCCAATACGCCTTCCTTAATCCATAAGTTAAAAAATGCAGAAGCCCTTTTATATTTGTTCTCTGATCCATTATCTCCGGCAAGCTCTTTGCCGAAATCAATCCTGACAATATTGTACGGGCTTTTGTTGTAAAGCTGCTCTTTGTATTCAGGCGTAATAATATCGTAAGGAGGGGCAACGGTATCCTCTCCGGAAACCTTGGACACATTGTAGAGAATTCCTCTGAAAGGAATAATTTCAGCCATTTCACTCCGATTGTCTGCACGAATGTTTCGTGATAAAAAGGTTCTAAAAAGACTAAATATCATAGCACAGGATATTATCGAATTGCCATATTTACTCTTTGATATTACACTTATATTGATGAAAGGCATTGCATTGTGGATAACAGGGCTTCCCGGCAGCGGGAAAAGCACCCTTGCGGACGAAATAAAAAAGGCATATCCGGGCTTTATTGTATTAAGGATGGATGAGTTCAGAAAGATTGTTACGCCAAAGCCGGCATATTCTGATGAAGAAAGGGATATTGTATACCGGGCGCTTGTGTATCTGGCAAAGATTATGACGGAGAATGGGCATGATGTAATCATAGATGCAACAGGGAATCTCAGAAAGTGGAGAACACTTGCAAGGAGGCTCATACAAAAATACGGCGAGATATACCTTAAGTGCCCCCTCGAAGTCTGCGTAAAAAGGGAAAAGAATAGGATAGTGACCCGCAAAGCGCCAAAAGGCATCTACAAAAAAGGCGCCAAAGGCTGGCCTGTGCCGGGAATAAATGTGCCTTATGAAGAGCCTAAGATGCCGGAACTTGTGATAGAGACGGATAAGGTGTCTGTCAGGCAAAGCAAGGGGATTATCAAAAAATTGATATCCAGACTCTCACGGTAGCAATTTTTTCTGTACTGCCATGATGCCGGCAGGGGTGTAATATGATTTACAATAGAATCGAGAGGGGATATGAAGTGGATTTATCAGTGGATTCCGCATGTGGAAGTGGTTGAGCCAAGGGAACTTAAAGAAGAAATCAAAAGAGAATTAAAGGAGGCGAAGTGAAAACAGATTTAAATTGCCTCATGCCTCCATCAATTCAACCTTAACGTTATATCCCAGTTTGTGAAGGTATTCGTAACAATCATCCCATGTAAGGCCAAACTCCTTTACGTCTGCAATCCCGATACGGGCAACAATATCTCTTATGATTTCAAAACTCGAGTTTTCAAAGTCTGCTTCTCGCATTGCATCTTCTGACCAGCTGACAAGGCTTGCCAGATCAATCTGCCGGTTTATGTATTTTATTAACATGTCTGCCAATGATTTTTTTGTTATCAAGGTCATTTCAACCTCCTTCTGTCTTTTGATGCCCTTTATCCGCCGGATACTTTTCGTGAATCTCTACTAACCTGCCATTCTTATCATAAACTTCTTGATAGAATTTTAAGGTTTCCTCCATTTCATTCACTTCTTTAACATATCTTGCCTTCCAGCCGTGTTTGCCTTTGACTTCAAGCCAATATTTTCTGCTGCCGTTAGATAGATTCTCCCAGTTTGGAAATTTCCGTTCATTCAACTGCCTCTTCTGTCCCGTATCCATCCCTCATAAGTATAGCATACACCTGTTATTCATTTGATTTCAAATTGGGATATTTTTAAAAAGACTATATTTTCAAACTGCCATAATGCTGGCAGAAGAATACGTAATGTTAAACCTTGTTATAGAGTTTCCCTCTCTTGAAATTCCCTCTCTTGAAGGGGTATGATTGAGGGGAAAATTAGGAGGCATAATGAAAGCGCTGATTCCGGTCGAAATGATTGAAAGAAAGATCTATCTGATACGCGGGCATAAAGTCATGCTGGACAGCGATCTTGCAAAACTCTATGAAGTCCCGACAAGAAGACTAAATGAACAGGTAAAACGTAATATCAGCCGTTTTCCGGCCGACTTCATGTTTCAGTTAACAGATGAAGAGGCTGATAACTTGAGATCGCAAATTGCGACCTCAAGCTCAGCGCATGGTGGGCGCAGGTATCTTCCTTTTGTTTTTACTGAACAAGGTGTTGCTATGTTATCCAGTGTTCTTAATAGCGAACGGGCAGTGCAGGTCAATATCGCCATTATGAGGGCGTTTGTCAAATTGCGAGAATTGATGGCAACACATAAAGACCTTGCACGAAAGCTGGAAGAAATGGAAAAGAAATACGATACGCAGTTCAAGGTTGTCTTTGATGCGATAAGAGGGCTCATGACTCCGCCGGAGACGAAGAAAAGGAAAATCGGGTTTGAAGTCAGGGAGAGCAGGGCGAGATACGGGACATCCGGGCGCAAGAGACCGCGTTAGAGCTTTAGCTTTCTAAGAGTTTATTAAAACTATGGAAGTTCAACCTCGATAGACCTTGTTATCTCACCCTAATTGTCATTGCGAGCCCAACGGGCGTGGCAATCCCATTTATGAAAAAAGTTTAAGAAACTGCCATGATGCTGGCAGGGGAATGTGGGATATTTAGCCTTATTATATAGTTTCCCTTTATCGTATTTTCCCTCTCTTGAAATTCCTGCTCTTGAAGGGGTATCATTGAGGGGAATTAGACTGAAAATCTTTAGGTGAAGAGGGTCAATGCCTCGCATTTTTGATAATATCACTATGACTAAAACCCCATTCCTCCAACGATACTTGGCTGAAAAAATAACTCTGCAAAAAATGGCAGGTTCTATCAGTCGGTTGTCATCTGTCCTTGCAAAAGCCACAATCGAATTAAATCCCTATCAAATATCTGCTGCTCTTTATGCCTTCAACAGTCCTCTTCAAAGAGGCGCTATTTTGGCTGACGAGGTAGGTCTTGGGAAAACGATAGAAGCCGGAATTATCATTTCTCAGCTTTGGGCAGAAGGAAAAAGAATGATTTTAATCATTACACCGGCATCATTAAGAAAACAATGGC
>CAKKPR010000300.1 GCA_919901705.1 Thermodesulfovibrionales bacterium
TTGATAAATCCTGCAAAAACCTGCTGGTCAGGGGAGTCAACTGGATCGGCGATGCTGTAATGACAATGCCTGCCCTAAGAGCGTTGCGAAAAAGCCTTCCCGGTGCAAAAATATCCCTTTTGGTCAGGCCCTGGGTTGCGCCTTTATTTGAGAACAATCCTGACATAGATGAAATTATCCTCTACGAAGACAGATTTGACAGCCTGCTCGGCAGATTTAAACTCTCATCGCTGCTGAAGGCGAAAAAATTTTGCAGTTCAATACTTTTTCAGAATGCCTTTGACGCTGCCTTAATTGCATTTCTTTCAGGCATACCGGAAAGGATTGGCTATAGCAGGGATGGAAGAGGTTTGCTCCTTACCAGTGCAATACCCTTTAACCGTGATGACAGGAAAATTCATCATGTTTTTTATTATCTGAATATCCTCAAAAATATCGGCATAGATATAAATACAGAATATTCCCAACCCTACATATACCTCTCCATGGAAGAGAGGTTCAGGGCGAGGGCTGTATTAAAAAACCTCAGGCGCCCTGTAATCGGTATAAACCCCGGAGCCACATATGGCTCAACAAAGAGATGGCCTTCTGAGAGGTTTGCAGAAGTCTCAAAAAGAATAATCTCAGAACTTGACGGAAGCGTTGTGATATTCGGAGGACAATCAGAAGTAGAAATAGCAAAAGAGATATGTACTTTTGTCAACGCCAAACGTCAAACGCCAGACTCTGAGCTAAAGATGATAGCAGGCAAGACTTCACTCAGGGAATTATCAGCGCTGATATCAGAGTGTGATATTCTTCTTACAAATGACTCCGGCCCGATGCACATCGGTTATGCTGTCAGAACGCCGCTGGTTGCTATATTCGGCTCTACAGACCCTTCATTGACAGGGCCTCCCGGAAAAGAGAATGTGGTAATAAAAAAAGAGTTACAGTGCAGTCCGTGTTTTAAAAGAGAATGTGATAAACAAAAAATGGCTTGCATGACATCTATAACACCTGACGAAGTATTTGAGGCTGTAAAACATTTGATTCCAAAAAACAGGGCGGTATTCTTTGACAGGGATGGCACTCTGTGTAAAGATGTGGGCTATCTTAATAAATTTGAAGACCTCGAAATATTCAAAGAGACAGAAGATTTGAAGGCCCTTAAAGAAAAAGGATTTAAGCTTATCGGCGTAAGCAATCAGTCAGGCATTGCAAGAGGAATTGTTAAAGAGGATTTTACCAAAGAGGTCAATAAAATCTTTATTGAACAATACGGTTTCGATGCTTTCTATTACTGTCCCCATCATCCTGACGAACGCTGTCCGTGCAGAAAACCAGAACCTGTGATGATTCTAAGGGCAAGGGCTGAACATGGGATTGACCTGAAGAAATCCTTTGTTATAGGAGACAAAGAACTGGACATGCTCCTTGCAAAGGCAGCAGGAGCAAAGGGAATTTTTGTTTTAACGGGAGACGGTGCTGAATCACCTGATGCGGATTATACAGCAAAAGATCTAAGAGAGGCTGTGGAATGGATTCTAAGTCAATAACTCGTAGAGAAAGAGGTATTAAACTTGCTCATGGGTAAGGCTTCAAGAGGAAAGAGACAAAAAGAGTCTCATGATAAACCTTTATTAAAGAACAAGCTTCCCGAAGCAGAGAAAATTACTTCTAAATGGAGCTTATTCAATAAACCAATTGTTCATTTTTTTCTTATAGCCATTGTTGGTCTTCTTATTTACTCCAACACCTTCAATGTCCCATTTCATTTCGATGACATAGGCAATATTGTTGGAAATTATAAACTTCAGAGTATCCAAAATTTCTGGCCGCCGTCGGGCACAAGATGGCTTGGTTATCTAACCTTTGCTTTAAACTATCATTTCGGAGGTTTGAATGTTACCGGTTATCACATAGTCAATCTAACAAGCCATATTCTAAATGCAATCCTTGTTTACTGGCTTGTGGTTCTTACATTTAAAACGCCGTACTTCATAATGCGGAGTTCGGAATCCGGATTTCGGAATTCAGAAAATGATATTCCGCATTCCGCATTTCACATTCCGCATTTCCATTCACCTGTTCACCCATTCACCTATTTACCCTTGTTTATCGCCTTGCTTTTTGTCTCCCATCCAATCCAGACTCAGGCAGTAACATATATAGTCCAAAGATTCACATCCCTTGCAACCATGTTTTATCTTCTGTCATTGGTCCTGTATATAAAATTCAGAAGTCAGCAGTCAGCTATCAGCGGTCAGCAAAAACTACCCGCTACCCGCTATACCCTATACGCTGTTTCACTCGTCTCCGCCATCCTTGCCATGAAGACAAAGGAGATATCCTTCACACTTCCGGTCATTATCGCTCTCTATGAATTTATGTTCTTTGAAGGAAATAACAAAAGAATAATTTCCTATCTGCTTCCACTGCTTCTTACAATGCTTATCATTCCCTTAAGCCTTATTGGAACAGATAAACCCATTGGAGATGCAATTGGAGAGCTAAAAGAAGCTTCTCAGGAAACAGAGGAGATTCCAAGATGGAGTTATCTCTTTACACAATTCAGGGTGATTGTTACATATATAAGACTTTTGTTTTTCCCGATAAATCAGAACCTCGACTATGATTATCCTATATATCATTTGTTTTCAAATCCACAGGTATTTTTGTCATTTGTTTTTCTTTTAATAATCCTTGGTCTTGGGCTTTATCTTTTTTATCGTTCAAGGCATAACCTCCCGTCGCCTCCTTTTGCAAATCCCCCCTCACCCCCCTTTGACAAAGGGGGGATGGGGGGATTCCCTGACTTTCGACTTATTTCTTTCGGTATTTTCTGGTTTTTTATCACACTCTCAGTTGAATCAAGCATTATTCCGA
>CAKKPR010000301.1 GCA_919901705.1 Thermodesulfovibrionales bacterium
GTGGAGCAAGAGCACATAAGAAAGGGTTTAGTGAGGAATTAAATAAATTCTTTCATCTGATTGTGGAATTCAGGAGAGATAAGGTTTTTATACCCCGTGGAGTTTTTAAATTCAGGACTTTTGAGGAGGCTGAAAAGTGGCGGCACAGGATGCTGAGGGGCCAAAGTCCCGGCCACCAACGATAGATGATCTCTTAGCTGTTTGTAAGAAACTCAATGAAAAGGGCGTAAAATATGTCCTGATTGGCGGTTTTGCCATGAACTACTATGGCTTCCCAAGGGCTACTGAAGATATAGACCTGCTTGTAGACCCTTCAAATGAAAATATCTCAAAACTCAAAAATGCCCTCTCATTCCTGCCTGATAATGCTGTCAGGGAGGTTGCTCCTGATGATGTAGAAAAATACGAGGTTGTCAGAGTTGCAGATGAGATTGTCATAGACCTGCTTAAAAAGGCTTGCGATATTACTTTTGATAAGGCAGGGATAGAATATTTCGAATTTAAGGGTGTCCGTATTCCTATTGCAGATATTTCCACGATGGTAAAGACAAAACAAGGTGTTAGGCCCAGAGATAAGGAAGACCTCTTATTTCTTGAGAATATATTAGAAGAGGAAGGGAAAGGTATTTGATGAAGGCGGGGTTATGAAAATGAAGGGTAATTTAATTTCTTCCAGCCTCTGCTGGTCTCCGATAATCAGTGTGCTCTTTATCCTGCTTGTGGGTATGGCAATGACAGGGTGTGCTACCGTCACTCAACTTGGAACAGCGGCGCATGGGGGAGATATCAGAGAGGTGGAAGCCCTTTTGAATAAAGGCGCTGATGTAAATGAAAGAGTGATGGGAGTAACACCCTTGGTGGAGGCAGTTTTTTATAATGCCTCTTTAGACATAGTGCGCCTCTTACTTGATAAAGGTGCTCATATTAATATAGATGCTGGTTCTGGCTGGAAACCTATACATTACGCGGTTAATAACGGCAATGCAAATGTGGTGAAACTCTTGCTTGACCGCGGAGCTGATTTTAGTGGTATGAATGGCTTTGGAAAGACTCCTTTAAAAATGGCGGAGGAAAAAGGTCTAACGGTTATTGCTCGCATGCTCAGAGAGGCGGAAGAAAATCAGTATAAGAAACTTTATGCAAAGGATGAAAAGCCGACCCCATCTGTCCCTGAAAAGTTTTCTGTTTCTACCCCCAAATCAGATGTTGACGAACTGCCTTTAGTCAAAGCAAAGCCTAACAAAAACTCATACGCCATTGTCATCGGCATTGAGAACTATCGCCAGAAACTTCCAAAGGCTGATTATGCAGTTAATGACGCAAAGACAATGACAGAATATCTCACAAAGGTAATGGGCTATCCGGAAGAGAATGTTATTACCCTTTTGAACGACCACGCATCAAATGTCGATCTGGTCAAGTATTTTGAAAAATGGCTGCCTAATAATGTAGAGAATGGCGGTTCGGTCTTTGTGTACTATTCCGGTCATGGCGCACCCGACCCGAAGAGCGGCAGCGCGTATCTTGTGCCCTATGACGGCGATCCATCTTTTATTGATGAGACCGGCTATTCTTTGAAGAGGATGTATGCTGCTCTTGGGAAATTACCTGCCAAAGAGGTTATTGTTGCTCTTGACTCTTGCTTCTCAGGTGCAGGTGGCAGGTCTGTGCTTGCAAAAGGCGCTAGGCCATTGGTCATGAATCTGCAAAACGCGGTAGACTTGCCCTCAAATATGACTGTTCTGTCAGCATCATCAGGAGACCAGACAAGCTCTACCTATGACGAGAAGGGACACGGCTTATTCACTTACTTCATGCTCAAGGGCATCAAAAACGAGGATGTCACAAGGCAGGATGGCTCGATTAAAATGGATGCCCTGTTTGGTTACATCAAACCACAAGTGGAGCGTATTGCCAGAAAGCAGTACAACAATGAACAAACGCCGCAGTTGTTCGGGGGAAAAACCAGGTGACATTTATGAAAAAAATACCTTTGATATTTCTCCTTCTTGCTCTTCCTTTCGTCTCTCTTGCTGCGGATAAACCCGCCTGGGTTGATGCAGATGGGGAGGCAGTTATGGGTGATATCGAGACGCAGAAAGAGGTTAAGGAGAGGGCAAAGATTGATGCGCAGAATAAGGCAGTTGAAAAGGCAGTCGGCGTATTCATAAGGTCTCACACACTGGTCTCTAACAGCCAGCTTGCAGAGGATCTGGTTTATGCGTCTGTAAGAGGAAAGATAGAGAAGGTTAATGTCATTAAAGAAGGATGGGATGAGAAGGACAGATATCTTTACAGGGTTAAAATCAAAGCCCTTGTTATGCCTGTTTATCCTGAGAAAGGCGAAGGTATATCTCTGAAAGTTTCTCTTTCTAAAAGTATTCTGAAAGAAGGCGATGAGGTAAAAATATTTTATCAGGCAAGCAATGACTGCTATATTTATATTTTTTCGGTTGCCGCTGACGGCTCAGTGACATTACTCCTGCCCAATTCCATGAATCAGGACAACCATGTAAAAGCCGGTAAGTCATATGAATTCCCTTCCTCTGAAAGCAAAATAAAACTTCAGGCAAAATTTCTTCCGGGTTTCGACAGGAATGTCGCTGAGGAAAGGATTAAGATTATAGCAACAAAGCTCAGGGAGGATATAATACCGCTCGGATTTCAGGAAGGAATGTTTAAGGTCTATGATTCTAAATCAACCGGCATGATAAGCGACCTTGTAAAAAGGCTTAATCAGCTTGAACCCGCTGATTGGGCTGAGGCAACGGTAGTTTATAAATTGAGCAGATAGATAACAGGTATATCATATTTTGATGTCATTGCGAGGAGTCCCGAAAGCTTTCGGGACGACGTGGCAATCTTTAACATCTTAATTTATTTAAAATCGAGATTGCTTCGCCTTCGGCTCGCAATGACAAGCGAGGGACCTGCTCGCAATGACAAATTTATAGTGGCTCGGTTTATAATTGTAATAAGGTACTGACGATGAAAGTTGTTACTGCAGAAGATATGAGAGAGATTGACAGAAGGGCCATAAAGGATTATGGAATCTCAGGCACTACACTTATGGAAAGGGCAGGGCTTAAAGTTGCAGAAAAAATAAAAGAATTATTTGAAAAGAGAAAAATTATCGTACTTTCAGGAGGGGGCAATAACGGAGGAGACGGGCTTGTTGCTGCCAGGAATCTTCATGAATGGGGCTGGAATGTAAAGGTAATCCTCCTGTCGAATGAGAAAAAGCTCAGTCCTGACTGTCTTGAACAATATAAAATAGCAAAAAAATCAGGTGTGCCTGTAGCATTCAATACAGAAATTAGCGGAAAAGACCTTCATAGCGCTGTGGTTGTGGATGCAATTTTTGGAACCGGCTTAAGCAAACCTGTAACAGGCAGGATAGCGGATATAATTTCATTCATTAATAGTTCGACGGTGCCGGTTGTTTCTGTTGACATCCCATCAGGTATATCATCAGATACAGGTCAGATAATGGGCGAAGCTGTTATGGCTGATTATACTGTTACTTTTGGCCTTCCCAAGAGAGGGCATCTGCTTTATCCCGGCGCTGAGTGTACAGGAAAACTCTTTGTTGAGGATATAGGTTTTCCGGATGAACTTCTCAGGTCAGAAAAAATAAGAGTGGAGCTTCTTGAAAGTATGGATGTGTCCCTTTTAATTCCGGAAAGGCGGCGATATTCCCACAAGGGAGACTATGGCCATGTGCTTGTTATTGCCGGTTCCAGAGGAAAGACAGGCGCTGCATTCATGTGTGCTAAGGCATGCCTGAGGGCAGGGGCAGGGCTTGTAACAATAGGGGTTCCTGAAACATTGATGGATGTCTTTCAATCAAGGGTTACAGAGGAGATGACGTTGCCGCTGCCCGATAGAGGGGATGGGACTTTGTCATCAAAGGCTTCTGATAAAATACTGACTTTTATCGCAGATAAGGCTGATGTGCTTGCAATAGGACCCGGAATCTCGGTAACTGATGACATCCAAAAACTTGTCACTGCACTTGTATTGAATTCTGCAGCGCCTATGGTGATGGATGCAGATGCGATAAATGCACTTGAAGGCAATAAACATATCTTCAGAAAAGCAAAGGCTCCGATAATACTTACGCCGCATATAGGAGAGATGGCGAGACTCTTAAAAACGGGGCCAAGGGTTCGAGGGTTCATCCTTCGCAGTGCTACGGAGAATGGAGTCGAGGGGTCAAGGGAAAAGCTCAGACATCAAATTGAAAAAAACAGGATTAATGCAGCTATCTCATTTGCTAAAGAGACAGGAACGTATCTTGTGCTTAAGGGAGCGCCTACGGTTATTGCTGAACCTGAAGGAAGCGTATTTATTAACCCGACTGGAAATCCCGGCATGGCAAGTGCAGGAGTGGGAGATGTCCTTACAGGAATGATTGCAGGATTCCTTGGCCAGGGATTAAATCCGTTAGAGGCGTCAATACTTGGGGTTTATATGCATGGGCTTTCCGGGGATATAGCTGCAAACAAAAAGGGTGAGCACTCATTGATTGCATCAGATATTATAGAGGCCATGCCGGAAGCGTTTTTGTCACTGAGGTCTGCCTCGTGATTAGTTTTAGAGAGGACTACAGCATCTTCGCTTTTGCCTCGGCAGATATATCATTATCTTGTTTTGTTTGGCTTGAAAATTGCGGGGCTTTCTTCTTGTCATTGCGAGCGTAGCGTGGCAATCTTTCCTTTGAGATTGCTTCGTCATCCCGAAGGCTTTCTGGATTCCTCGCAATGACAGCATAGAGGTTGTATAACTACTATAGGGTTCTTTAATAGTGAACAATGGAAACATTGATATATCCTGATATATTCGGCTCTCATACGACAGCTTTTTTCACCGGCAAATCTCCGGGCGCTGACCTTGACAGGATTTCAAATATTGCCTCGGTCAGTAAAGAAAAGATTTATCTGCCGATACAAAAACATACGGATAAGGTGCTCTTACTGGATTCAGATTTCAGTCCGAGGATTGCAGATGCTGTTATAACAAAAGGCAGGGGCATTTTGATAGGCGTTCAGGTTGCAGATTGTGTGCCTGTGCTTCTGAGTGATACAAAAAAATCAGTGTTAGGGGTTGTGCATGCAGGCTGGAGGGGCACTGCAGCAGAGATACTGAAGAAAACTATAAATTCGATGTGTGATAAATTCAGTTCGGTACCTGAAGATATTATGATAGCGCTGGGGCCGAGCATAAGATTGTGCTGTTATCATGTTGGGTATGATGTGCTTGAATCTGTTATAAAAGCAACCGGCAGCGGTGACTATCATAATCAAAAAACTGACGCATACTGTCTTGACCTTGCAACTGCAAACAAATATCAGACAATATCATCAGGAATACCTGAAAAAAATATATGGATGTCTCAGGAATGCACTTATTGCAAGCCGGACAGGTTCTATTCTTACAGGTATGCAAAAGGTTCTACTGGAAGACAGTGCGGGTTTATTGGTATTCTTTAAGCTAATGAAATTTTTAAGCAGAAGCGCGGAAGAAACACAGATAATAGGTTTCAGTCTTGGAAGATTGCTTAAATCACAGGGAGTTGTATGCCTTTACGGCGAGTTGGGCGCAGGCAAGACAACATTTGTTAAGGGAATTGCGCAGGCACTTGGAATTCCTGAGAGTAATGTCACGAGCGCAAGTTTTACAATAGTTGTTGAATATGACAATGAAATCCCTTTGTATCACATAGACCTTTACAGGATTGAAAAGGAAGCTGATATTGATGGGGCAGGTATTTGGGATTATATTTACAGCGAAGGCATTACTGTTATTGAATGGGCTGAGCGGCTTGGGAAGGTGCCTGACGATTTTATAAAGGTAAAATTTGCTATTATAGATGAAGTAACAAGGGATATAACAATTGAGGGTATAGATGAAAAAGATTGGAATTATATGTAAGTCAGGAAGGCCTGAGCCGCTGGAGATATTGAAAGACCTCCTTCCTTGGTTAGGCAAAAAAGGGCTTGAAACATTTTTGGACATTGAAACAGCCCCGATGCTCAACGCTAAAGGCTATTCGCGTTCAGAGATTCCAAAGATTGCTGAAGTGATAATTGTTTTGGGCGGTGACGGCACAATGCTCAATGTTGCCAGGCTTGTCTGTGAAAAAGGCATCCCTATCCTTGGAGTCAATCTGGGAGGGCTCGGGTTTATAACAGAGGTGCAGATAGAAGAACTCCATGATGCGATGGAAAAAGTTCTTTCAGGAGAATGTTCATCTGAAGAACGAATAATGCTCACAGCTTATATCCATAGGCACGGAGAAAAAATTGCGGAATATACTGTACTTAATGATGTTGTGATAAATAAAGGTGCGCTTGCAAGGATTATAGACCTTGAAACTTACATTAATAAGACATATGTAACGACCTTTAAGTCAGACGGGCTTATAGTGTCAACACCGACCGGCTCGACAGCATACTCATTGTCAGCAGGAGGGCCTGTTCTGTATCCAACGCTTGACAGTATTGTTGTAACGCCTATATGCCCTCATACCCTTACTAACAGGCCCATTGTTCTTCCTGATGATGTATTGATTGAGATAGTGCTTAAATCTCAGAGCGAGGATGTTTTTCTCACGCTTGACGGCCAGGTGGGATTTTCTTTAAGGAAGAATGATGTTGTGGAAATTAAAAGGTCGCCTTTCAGGACAAAACTCCTCATCCCGTTTGAAAGGGATTTTTTTCAGGTGCTAAGGACAAAGCTTAAATGGGGAGAGAGGTAAATAAGCTGTCAGCTGACAGCTATCAGCTATGAGCCAAAAGCAAATGAGCAATATAGCAGAAGATATAAAAGACATCCTGAGGTTTTATGAGGCGCTGGGAATTGAAAGGCTGCCGGTAAAGATAGCGCAGAAGTACAAAAGTGCGGTCTCCTCGGCGACTCGCCTGGGGCGAGAAGCGCGGAAGCCAGAGTTCAGAGGGCCGGCATTGGTTAGTGAGGATATGAAAGCTGACACCTATCGCCCAACACCTAAAGCTTCACCTGTTGCACGCTTAGCTACTGCTGAAAAGACCGCTGCATTGAAGGTATTACGTGATGAAATTGGCGACTGCACAAGGTGCAAGCTTTCAAAGGAAAGGACAAATATTGTCTTTGGTGAGGGGAATATTGATGCAGAGATAATGTTCATAGGCGAGGGGCCCGGCAAGGAAGAGGACTTACAGGGAAGGCCATTTGTCGGAGATGCAGGCCAGTTATTGACAAAGCTCATAGAGAAAATGGGTTTTAAGAGAGAGGATGTCTATATAGGCAATATAGTGAAATGCAGGCCTCCCTTGAACAGGGCTCCTGAAGATGATGAAATTAATGCGTGCGCTTCTTTCATTAAAAGGCAGGCGGAGATTATCTCTCCAAAGGTTATAATTGCGCTGGGCCGCATCTCTGCGCAGACACTGATCGCGTCAAAGATTCTGATAAGCAAACTCAGGGGAAGGTTCTACGAATATTGCGGTATACCACTTATGCCGACATTTCATCCTGCATATCTTCTGAGGAACCCAAAGGACAAGAGGCTTGTATGGGAAGATGCCCAGAAGGTTTTGGAAAGGCTGAAATGAAGAAATTTGTTTTTGCAATCAGCGGTGCAAGCGGCTCAATTATCGGGATGCGAGTTCTAAGAGAACTGCTCAAGACCTCTCAGGTTCATCTGATTATATCTTCGCAATCATTTTCAATTATAAAGGACGAAACAGGCATAGACTGGACAATTAAAAAAAATTCAAAATTCCCGCCTCAGGCGGGTCGCCGAGGAGACAAAATTCAAAATTCAAAATTAATAGAAGATAAGATTAGAAAATATTTTAAAACAGACAGACTTTTCTTTCATAACGAAACTCAAATGGAAGCTCCTATAGCAAGCGGTTCTTTTAAGACAGACGGGATGTTTGTTGTGCCTTGCTCGATGAAAACTTTATCAGGCATTGCCAATGGTTATGCGAACAACCTTGTTGAAAGGGCTGCTGATGTAACGATAAAAGAGGGAAGGCCATTACTGCTCTCTCCAAGGGAGATGCCTTTCAGCGCAATTCACCTTGAAAACATGCTTAAACTTGCTATGCTTGGCGTTAAGATTGCACCTCCTGCTCTGGCGTTTTATCACAAGCCTAAAAAGATAGATGATATCGTTGATTTTATGGCGGGAAAGATTCTGGATGCGATGGGAATAGAACATGAGATTTTTAAGAGATGGGGAGGCAAATTATTTTCTGGAGATGGGGGATGAAAAGATTGGGAATGCTGATTATATTTTTATTGTTATTTTTAACTGTGGGATGTGCAGGACATTATAACGTCCCTATGGTAGATGTTACTGCAACCCCACCTGACATTGTCCAAAAAATACCATTGAATGTAGCAATTCTTATAACCGACCAGATGGAAAATTACACGTTCACTGGACAAGCAAACGAATCATCCATTTATGGAACATATACTTTCCCCTTTGGACAGATGATCAAGAAGAATATTTTTGATATTTTATCGCCTGTTTTTAATAAGGCAGTTATAGTGAAAGGCAAGCCATATCCGCAAGACATTGATGCCATTGTCATCCCAAAGGTTGAAAAATTCCAGCACTGGTATGTCGGTGCAGGTGCTTTCACAGGAAAGGCTGTTGCAAAAATATCGATTAAACTTGCTGTTTATGATATGAAGGGAATGCTCGTATGGGAAGGAATAATAA
>CAKKPR010000302.1 GCA_919901705.1 Thermodesulfovibrionales bacterium
CTCCTTTATTCAATCAATCTTTTTAAACATTTTTTTATTTGCCCCGCAGATAGGGCATTTATCAGGAGGCTCGCCCTCTACTGTATTCCCGCAGACCTGACACACATGATAATCCACCGATGGATTCTTGCCGAGATTCTCGACGGCTTTCTTATATAAATCTGCATGTATTTTTTCAACTTCATTAGCAAAATTAAAGCTTTTAAGCGCTCCTTTTTGGCCTTCGGCCTCAGCATCCTTAATCATCTGCGGATACATTTTTTGAAACTCGTACGATTCACCGCTGATTGCCTCTTGAAGATTTTCTTTTGTGCTCCTGATTCCTCCCATCTCTTTCAGGTGGTTATGTGCATGGACAGTCTCAGCCTCTGCAGCTGCCCTGAAAAGTTTTGCAATCTGTTTGAATCCTTCCTCCTCTGCCTTCTTTGCGAAGGCAAGATATTTTCTGTTTGCCTGTGATTCTCCTGCAAAGGCGTCCTGAAGATTCTTGGTTGTCTTTGACATGATATCCTCCTTATTCAAATTTTTTATGATACTCTTTTGTCTTTCTTGCAAACTCCCTTCCAAACTCATAACACTTCTCTTCATCCTCTGATGAGGCCTTGTAAAGAACCTGCAGCCCGGGTTCAAATATCTCCAGCCCCATGCGTTTAAACTCCTCATATGCCTCTTTCACTGCGCCGCCGCCCCAGCCATAGCTTCCAAAGGCGCCGGCAATCCTGTTTTTAGGCCTTAATCCTCTCAGGTGATAAAGAAATTCAGCAACCGTTGGATACATGAGGTTATTCAGTGTAGGAGACCCTATAAGACATCCCCTTGAATGCCAGAACTCTTTGATTGCATCGCTCATCGGCGTAGAGCGCAATTTAATAACCTTGCATTCAACACCCTCATCCTTTATCCCCTGCATAATAGGGAGTGTCATATACTCTGTACTGTGCCACATTGTATCGTAAATAATCGAAACGTTGAGATTTGCCCTGCCATTAGCCATATCAAGATACATCTGTAATACCTTGTTTGGATTTGACCTCCAGATTATTCCGTGGTCAGGGGCAATCATATCAATCTCCAGTCCCAATTTTTGGATGTCTGCAATCTTTGTCTTTATCAACTGACCGAAAGGCATAAGGATATTGGCGTAGTAGTCTACAACTGCATCGTCAAGCTCAGACATGGACTGGCAGGTCACAAACTCATCATCAAATCTTACTGCTGATGCTATGTGCTGCCCAAATGCATCCTGGCTGATAAGGACCTTGTCTTCCTTTATATAAGTCATCATGGAATCAGGCCAGTGGAGCATCGGCGTTTCCAAAAAGAGCAGCGTCCTTTTGCCTATATTTAATGTGTCACCTGTTTTTACAACCTTCATATTCCATTTTGATATATCAAAAAACCTTTCCAGTCCCTTTTTGCCTTTTTCTGTTATATAAATGGTTGCATTCGGAGTCAGCGCCATGATTTTATCGAGGCTCGTAGCATGGTCATTTTCGATATGATTTATGACAATATGTTTTATTTTAGAAGGCTCAACAACCGACTTTATGTTTTTGATTGTAATTTCTGCAAAATCATATTTAACCGTATCCAGAAGCGTAATCTCGTCATCCATTATCAGATAGTTATTGTAGGTCGTGCCGCGCTGTGTTACATAACCGTGGAAATCCCTCACAGCCCAGTCTATAGCGCCTACCCAGAATATTCCGTTTTTAAGTTCAACAGCCTTCATGTTTCCTCC
>CAKKPR010000303.1 GCA_919901705.1 Thermodesulfovibrionales bacterium
TCTCTAAACAAAGAATTAACTGAGCGTGTTATCGATAAAATCATTAAAATTCTTAAAAATTTTTAAAAAGGGACTTGCTTTAGGTTCAAGTCATACAACTTTAGCAAGGAAACACTTTAATAAGGCGCTGAGCCTGCTGCCGCTCGGTTTCTCTCCTCGGCGAGTCCGCCTGGGTGCGGACGAGTCGCAACGACCGGATTCTCCGGAGAGGAAAGAATTGCTGGAGCTATTGTACAAAACTAAAGGCTGAAAAAATTTCCGGCCTTGCCTTGCCCTTAATTTACAACAACTACACAGCTGAACCCAGACCTAAAGTTACAGATTGATATTTTTTGCTTGACAAGAATTAAGGTTTTAAAGTATAAACATTACATTTATGCCTGGAACTTATTTACCATCAGATTATTTACCGATTCTAATGTTCTTGATGGTCGCAACGGCCTTCGGGATTGGTGCCCTCGTTGTCGGAATACTCTTCAGATTAAGCAGGCCGTATCCGGAAAAACTCATGCCTTATGAATCAGGCAACCCGCCGGTAGGGGAACCGCGCATGAGGTTCTCTGTAAAGTTTTATATCATTGCAATGCTCTTTGTTGTGTTTGACGTTGAAGCGGTTTTTCTCTATCCGTGGGCAGTGGTATTCGACAGGCTCGGGCTTTATGCTTTTATTGAAATGATTATTTTTATAATAATACTTCTCGTTGGATATGTTTATGCATGGAAAAAGGAGGCATTTGTATGGGACTGATAACCACGACTTTTTCCCCGTCGCTTGTTGAGGTTGAGGAAGGCACAAAGATACTTGCGCCGAATATCATAATCACCTCTTTCGACAAGTTAATTAACTGGGGAAGAAGTTCATCTTTGTGGCCTGTCACATTCGGCCTTGCCTGATGCGCCATTGAAATGATGACGACGGGATCGTCACACTATGACCTGGACAGGATGGGAATTATTTTCAGGGGCTCGCCGAGGCAGGCAGATTTTATGATTGTTGCAGGGACAGTAACAAAAAAGATGTCCCAGATAGTAAGAAGGGTCTATGACCAGATGCCTGAGCCGAGGTATGTAATATCCATGGGAAGCTGCGCATGCAGCGGAGGCATATTCAATACATACAGCACAGTGCAGGGGTGCGACAGTTTTGTCCCTGTGGATGTTTATATTCCCGGCTGCCCTCCGCGGCCAGAGGCTTTGCTCGATGGGATTATCAAGCTTCAGGAAAAGATAAAGGGAGAGCATTTCAGGTGGAGCAGATGGAGATGAAAATAGACCAGCAGAGCAATAGAACAGCAGTAAGGTTACTGCTACGCTACTGCGCTGCTGTGCTACTGCGCTAGGAATATGGAACCATTAGCAATTGCTGATAAGATTAAAGAAAAATTTCCTGATGAAGTCCTTGGCATAAAGGAATTCAGGGGACAGGTTGCTGTTACCATGAAGAAGGGCAGGATGCTTGAAATATCCAGATACCTGCACGATGAGCCTGAGCTTTATTTTGATTATCTTATTGATGTTTGCGGTGTTGATTACCTTGGGAAAAAAGACAACAGGTTTGAAGTCGTATATCATCTTTATTCAATAAAACACCGTCATGCCATAAGAATAAAAGCAGAAGTCCCTGAGAACGACAGCAGCATTGATTCAGTCATGCCTGTATGGGTAGGCGCAAACTGGCATGAAAGGGAGTGTTATGACATGTATGGGGTTGTGTTTAAGGGACATCCTGACTTCAGAAGAATACTTATGCCGGAGGACTGGGAAGGGCATCCGTTAAGAAAAGACTATCCTCTTAAAGGGCCTGTCAAGGAATGGCCGGGATTTCTTGATGTCCTTGACAGGGCAAAAAGGTTTAGGGAATTTGAGTGGCATGAATAAAAAAGGATACAGGATGCAAGATACAGGATACACGATAAAAAATATCAGAAATCATGCATCATGCATCGTGAATCGTGAATCGTAAAATCATGGAAGACATAGAAAAAACATTTGAGACGAAAGAGTTAACTGTAAGCATGGGGCCGCAGCACCCTGCAACTCATGGTGTTCTGAGGCTTGTGCTTAACCTCGACGGTGAGACAGTTGTCAAATGCACGCCTTATGTAGGATACCTTCACAGGGGGATTGAGAAACTCGGAGAGAACAGGACATATTTTTCTGCGCTTCCTTTAAGTGACCGGCTTGATTACATAGCCTCAATGAACAACAATGTCGGATATGTTAATGCCGTTGAAAAGTTATTCGGCATTGAAGCGCCTGAGAGGGCAAAGTTTATCAGGACTATGGTAGCTGAGATGGGAAGGATATCAAGCCACATTATATGGCTTGGCACCCATGTTCTGGATATTGGAGCTACGACGCCATTCCTCTACGCATTCAGGGAAAGGGAAGTAATAATGGACCTCTTCGAGATGTTATGCGGTGCAAGGCTCACAGTAAGTTATCCGAGAGTGGGCGGAGTCCGCAATGATATTTCACAGGAATTTCTTGACAGGCTTTATGAATTTGTCCTTGATTTCCCTTCAAAGATGGATGACTATGAAACCCTTGTCACTGAAAACAGGATATGGAAGGCCAGGACAGTCGGCATAGGCGTTATTTCCGCAGAAGAAGCCATAAACTGGGGTCTTACAGGAGCAATACTCCGTGGTTCCGGAGTGGACTATGATGTGAGGAAATATGCTCCCTACGATGCATATGACAAGGTGGACTTTGATGTGCCTATCGGCAGGAAGGGAGACTGTTACGACAGGTATCTGGTGAAGATGGGGGAAATGAGGCAGGCAAACAGGATACTAAAACAATGCATAGAAAAACTTCCTGCAGGCCCGGTGATGGCAGATGCGCCTAAATTTACACTTCCGCCTAAAGACATGGTTTTAAAGGACATGGAGCATCTCATCCACCAGTTTATATTGATAACTAAAGGCCCGACAGTCCCGGAGGGAGAGGTATATATGGGGACAGAGGTTCCGAAAGGCGAACTGGGATTTTATTTTGTGAGCGACGGGACAGGCAAACCTTACAGGATGAGAGTCAGGGCTCCTTCTTTTATTCATGCCTCGGTACTTCCGAGGTTGTGTGAGGGGGGACTCATTGCAGACGTTATTGCAAATATAGGGACGATAGATATTGTTCTTGGAGAATGCGACAGATAATGCTTAACGAAGCAGCCATAAAAGAACTGAATGAGATAAGGCAGAAATACCCTAATGCAAGGGCTGCGCTTTTGCCTGCTCTTTATATTGCCCAGAGGGAATTCGGGCATTTAAGTCCCGAGGCTTATGAGGCTGTTTCAGAAATTCTCGGAGTTCCAAAGGCAATTGCAAGAGGTGTTGCCACATTCTATGTAATGTATAAACATAAGCCGATGGGAAGGAATATTGTCCAGCTTTGCACAAATGTTTCGTGTATGATACTTGGCGCAGAGAAGCTTGTTGATTTTCTGAAAAATAAACATGGCCTTGAACCGGGGGGGACAACCTCTGACGGAAGATTTTCGATGGTTATAATGGAATGCATAGGAGCGTGCGGGACTGCTCCTGCAATGCTTGTGAATGATGACTTTTATGAAAATTTAACAGAAGATAATATAGTGAAGATATTGGAGAGATACAAATAGATATGTCATTGCGAGGAACGATAGTGACGAAGCAATCTAAAAGAGAGATTGCCACGCTACGCTCGCAATGACAAGAAAAGGTTTACTGAACGAGTTTAAGGACATGGAAAAAGTACTTTTAAAAAACATAGAAAACCCTAACTCGGCTGATATTAATGAGTATAAGAAAGCCGGGGGTTACAGCAGTCTTCCAAAGGCCCTCGAAAGGCAGCCCAAGGAGATTATCGAGGAAGTGAAAAAAGCAGGGCTGAGGGGACGCGGAGGCGCAGGCTTTCCTGTTGCGATGAAATGGACCTTTGCATCTGCAGACCCCAAATTTCCAAAATATCTTCTCTGTAACGCTGATGAAGGGGAGCCGGGGACCTTTAAGGACCGGCCGATACTTGAAAAAAATCCCCATCTTCTCATTGAGGGCATGGCAATATCCGGTTATGCGCTTGGAGCAGAATACGGATACATATACCTCAGGGGTGAATATCCCGAGGCAAAAAATATTCTTAACAGGGCAATCAAGCAGGCAAATGATAATGGTTTTCTGGGAGACAATATTTTAGGCAAGGGGATTAAATTCCATCTTGCTGTACATCAGGGAGCCGGCGCATATATATGCGGAGAGGAAACTGCTTTAATAGAATCACTTGAAGGAGACAAGGGACAGCCGAGGATTAAGCCTCCGTTCCCGGTTAATGTCGGAGTATTTGCAAAACCTACAGTAGTAAATAATGTCGAAACACTTTCCAATATTCCTTATATTATCGAAATCGGAGGAGATGCCTATTCAAAGATAGGAACCACTGACTGTCCGGGGCCAAAGCTTTATTGCGTCAGCGGGCATGTTGAAAAACCAGGTGTATATGAATTGCCTATGGGTACAATCCTCCGGGATATTATCTACACTCACTGCGGCGGGATAAAGGGCGGCAAGAAACTCAAGGCAGTTATTCCTGGCGGCGCTACAACGCCGGTTCTTCCTCCTGACAAGATAGACTGCCCCATGGACTTTGTTAATATGCCCAAGCACGGCAGTATGCTCGGCTCTGGCGCTGTGATAGTCATGGATGAGAGTGTATGCCTTGTGAAAGTATGTTACAGGATATTAAAGTTTCTTGAACATGAATCATGCGGCAAGTGCACTCCATGCCGTGAAGGGACAGGATGGTTGAGGAACATTCTTGGAAGGGTAGAGAGCGGAGAAGGGATAGAAGGAGACATAGATTTGATGCTCTCTGTTTCCGGCAATATGATGGGCAAGACATTCTGCCCGCTGGGAGATGGAGCAGCATCTGTTGTGCAAAATTTTATAAAACATTTCAGGCCTGAATTTGAGGAACACATAAAAAATGCGAAATGCAGATTTAAATAGAATATGTTTTTATGTCATTGCGAGGAGTCCCGATATTATCGGGACGACGTGGCAATCTAAAACAATGAGATTGCTTCGTTTCACTCGCAATGACAATCCAAGATAAAACGATGATTACGATTAACATAAACGGCAATGAGATTAAGCTTGAAAAGCCTGTCACGGTGCTTGAGGCTGCAAGGTCTGCGGGCATAAAGATTCCTACGCTCTGTTACCATGAGCAGCTGGAAAAGTATGGTGGATGCAGATTGTGTCTGGTTGAAGTCGAAAAGATACCGAGGCTTCAGACAGCATGCACCTTGATGGTTACCGACGGCATGGTAGTAAGAACAGAGACTCCCCAGATAGCTGACGTCAGGAGGGGGATACTGGAATTTTTGCTTATAAACCATCCGCTGGATTGCCCTTACTGCGATAAGGCAGGCGAGTGCGAACTTCAGGACCTCGTGGAAAAGTATGGCCCTGCAAAGGGAAGATATAAAGAGAAAAAGAGAAAGGCGCCCGAGAGCCTTGAAGACCCGGTTATTGTCAGGAATATGGAAAGGTGCATTATGTGCACAAGGTGCGTGAGGATGTGCGAGGGTGTTCAGGGCGCGTCAGCCATTGCAGTTATAGACAGAGGAGGGCACTCTCATGTAGAGCCTTTCTCAGGCGGGAAGTACGACTGCGAATATTGCGGCAACTGTGTTTCTGTATGTCCGGTCGGAGCCATTATGTCAAGGCTTCACAGACACAGCTACAGGCCCTGGCAGGTAAAAGAAAAAACAGAGACGATATGTCCATATTGCGGCGTCGGATGCACGGTCGTTGCCCAGGTGCGGGACGACAGCATTAAAAGGGTCATCCCAAAGATAGGTTCGCCTGTCAACAACGGAATGCTCTGTTCAAGGGGAAGATTCGGCTATGAATTTGTCGGGAGCAGCGAAAGGCTTACATCCCCGATGATAAAAAAGAACGGGGTGCTTGAACAGGCTACATGGGAAGAGGCGATCAGCCTTACGGCAAAGAGGCTTGGAGAAATAAAAAATAAATACGGCGGTTCTTCCATAGCAGGGATAGCCTCGCCAAGATGCACTAATGAAGATAATTATGTCTTCCAGAAATTTATGAGAATCGCACTCGGCACCAATAATATTGACAGCGCCGCAAGGACAGGGTATGCAGGAACTCAGACGTTTATTGAGAACATCTTCGGACAGGGCGCAACTGCAAATATAATAGCAGGCCTTTCAAACTCTGATTCTGTGCTTGTAATCGGCGGAGACCCGACAACAATAAATCCGATACTGGGCCTGCAGATAAGGGCCTGCTCAAGAAAGGGCGGGAACATACTTGCAATCGGGCATATTAAAGGCCTTGAAAAATTTAATCCCTTAACAGTCAGCCCGCGATTCTATACAGAGACCGTCCTGCTTGAGGGCCTTGTTTCTGCGCTGAAGAATAAAAAAGGACTCTCAGGCTCAATCCCCGTGCTTGAGGCAAAGATAAAGGATATAAACACATCTGCGAAAGAAGTTGAAAACAGATGCGGGATTGCTGAAAAAGATTTCATTCGCTTTACTGATACGCTTTCAGAATCTTTGACGCCTGCCATAGTGCTTGGCAAAGATATAGTGCAGAGCAGCGGAGGCAGTTATAAGCTTATGCTGATTTCAGCAATAAATTATCTCATGAATGCAAGAATCTATCTGCTTTGTGAACGTGCAAATGAGCAGGGCTTGCTTGATATGGGCTGCGCACCCGACCTTTTGCCGGGGTACAGGCCTCTCGCCTTTGCCGAGTTCAGGAAAAGATATGAAAACGCATGGAAGTCCCCAATCTCTGAAAAGCCGGGACTTTCGATATTTGAAATGGTAGATTCTGCAAAGAGCAATGCCTTAAAGGCAATGTATATAATGGGGGAAAACCCTGTTTTTAATCTTCCGAATTCAAAGGCCGTTACAGCAGCCCTTAAGAATGTTGATTTCATTGTTGTGCAGGATATCTTTCTTACAGAGACAGGAAAACTTGCGGATGTTGTGTTCCCGGCATTGAGCTGGGCAGAGAAAGACGGAACATTCACCAATATGGAAAGAAGGATTCAGCGTCTGAGAAAGGCTGTAAACAGGGAAGGGATGGAAGACTGGAGGATTATCTCAGAGGTGTCGAAGAATATGGGAGTTAAACTTAACTACTCAGGTGCAGAAGAAATTTTTCAAGAGATAAGCAGGATTTCTCCATTGCACAGAGACCTGACTTATGAAGAGATAGAAAAAGGGGATGCAATATATCCGTATAAGGGCGAGCCCTTAAGAGGCGTTATGGAAGATATTCAGATGCACAAAGGCAGCAGCGTAAATCCGGACGGGAAATTATATCTGAGGCTTGAAAGGCCCTTATTCCATTCAGGGACGCTGTCAACGAAGGCCCCTGCATTGGTAAAGATATACCCTGAGGCAGTTGCAAGTATCAGTCCTTCTATTGGCGAAGCTCTTTCCCTTAAATCAGGCGATATGGTAAAGGTATCTACAAGGACCGGGTCTCTTGAACTTCCTGTAAATATTGATAATAAACTCGATAATTTATCCGTGATGCTCACTAATAATTTTGAGAATAAAGGGGCGTTCAGCCTGATGGAATATACAATTGACCCTGTGACAAAGGCCCCTGTTATAGACGCTAACGAAGTGAAGCTGGAGAAGTCGGTACGACTCGATTCCGAGGTGCGGGCATGAACGAAATCCTCGGGACTATTATTGCGCCGGATACTGTGGATATACTGATAAAGTACGGGATAAATATTTTAATAATACTTTTAAAGATTGCCGCTGTAATAGCCGTAGCATTGCTTCATGTTGCATATGCAACTTATTGGGAGCGTAAAGTAATAGGGCATATGCAGGTAAGGCTCGGCCCTATCGAAGTGGGCTGGCACGGGCTTTTACAGCCGATTGCAGACGGCGTAAAATTATTTTTTAAGGAAGATATAATCCCGGCAAATGCGGATAAACCATTATTCTATCTTGCCCCTGTCATCTTTTTTGTTTCGGCCCTGACTTCATTGGCGGTGCTGCCGTTTTTTGAAGGTTTTGTTGTTGCCAATATAAATATCGGGCTTCTTTTCCTTTTTGCAATGTCTTCCCTCGGAGCTTACGGAATCATCGTGGCAGGCTGGTCGTCAAACTCCAAATATGCATTTCTCGGCGGGCTCAGGTCAGCCTCACAGGTTATAAGCTATGAAATTGCGATGGGGCTGAGCCTTGTCGGGGTTATGCTTATGGCAGGTTCTCTTAACCTTTCCGATATCGTAAGGGCCCAGCATCAGTATCCTACAGGCATGTATGCAATACCGCAATTCCTGGGCTTCTTTGTATTTGTTGTCGCTGCATTTGCAGAGACGAACAGGCTTCCCTTTGACCTTCCGGAGGCCGAGAGCGAGCTTGTGGCAGGCTATTTCACAGAATACAGCAGTTTCAGGTTTGCAATGTTTTTCCTCGGTGAATACACGGGGATGCTGATAATGTCCTCAATCTCGGCAATATGCTTTCTTGGCGGCTGGACCATCCCGAAGTTTATTACGGATGCAATCCCGTTCTTGCTGAATGTACCGGGGATTGTATGGTTTCTTATAAAGGTTTATGCATTCATGTTCTTCTATTACTGGGTCAGGGCAACCCTGCCGAGATACAGGTATGACCAGCTTATGGCTATAGGGTGGAAGATACTTATACCATTGGCGCTGTTGAATATAGTAATAACAGGTCTAGTGAAAATATTGGTTAAGGGATGATATGACAGCAGGGAAGTTTATAAGGACAATATTTTTTATTGAGATCTTGCAGGGCATGGCATTGACCCTCAGAACAATGTTTACGCCTGCGGTTACGAGACGCTATCCAAAGGTCAAGAGACCTGTCCAGCCCGGATTCAGAGGGCTGCATGCACTTGCGAAGAATGAAGAAGGCAAGATGAAATGTGTTGGATGCGGTCTTTGCGGCGCGTACTGCCCGTCGCAGTGCATACATATTTATACAACAGAGGGTGAGGACCACAACAAGGTCGTAGACAGATATGAGGTAGAGGTTCTCAGGTGTGTTTACTGCGGTTTCTGTGTTGAGGCATGTCCTTTTGGGGCAATTTCATTGAGTGAGCATTACGAATACTCAGGCTATTCGAGAGAAGAATTTTATATGACGAAGGACATGCTTCTCGCCAACTGGGACAAATATTTCACAGGCAAAAAGGGCGAGAGGTACTACAAGGATTTCTGGGGGCCGAAATCAGAAGATTTTCATGGATATGAAGGGCAGGCAATGTTTAAAGGGATAAAGAATGAAAAGTGAAAAATGTCATTGCGAGGAGTCCCGATATTATCGGGACGACGAAGCAATCTCAAAGAAAGGGATTGCCACGCCTTCGGCTCGCAATGACAGGATAGAGGAGCATTGTGTTACCTAAACTATTTTTTGGATATTATGCAGCAGTGATAGTTATTCTATCCCTGCTTGTCGTTACGAGGAAAAACCCTGTGCGCAGCGTTATGTGGATGCTGCTCCTTTTCTTTCACATAGCGAGTCTTTATCTGTTTTTAAATGCGGAGTTCATTGCAGCCATACAGGTGATTGTTTATGCAGGAGCAATACTCGTGCTTTTCCTGTTTGTGGTCTTGCTGCTTAATCTGAGGGAGGAACTTAAAGTTAAGAGGTTTATAGGTTCATGGCCTGCAGGGCTTTTTGTCTCTGCGGCTATCCTTGCAATTGTCATTAATGTAATAAGGTCTTTTGTGCTCGCCGCACCGCCCGGCAAGTATTCTATCGAATATATAAAGGAAGCGACCCATACAAAGGCCCTGGGAACGATATTGTATACGGAGTATTTGTTCCCGTTTGAAATAGCGTCGCTGGTGCTTCTTATTGCCATCATAGGCGCAATCGTGCTTGCAAAGAGAAAAACGAGGAGCTGATGAAAAATAAATTTAAGATTCTCGCCTCAGGCGAGTCGCCGAGGAGACAAGATTTAAGATTCAAAATTACGGAATTCATTAATTTTAAATTTTTAATTTTAAATTTTGAATTCTCACGGAGTGAGTTATGGTGCCTTTAAACTGGTATTTGATGCTTAGTGCAGTGGTCTTCATGATAGGGGTGTTCGGGTTCCTTACAAGGAAGAACATCATAATAATGTTCATGTCTGTAGAGCTTATGCTTAACGGGGTTAATATCAGCCTCATTGCCTTCAGCCACTATCTGCAGGACATGAGGGGGCAGATACTTGTGTTTTTCATTATCACTGTTGCAGCGGCAGAGGCTGCCATAGGGCTTGCGATTATCATAGCCCTTTTCAGAAACAAGTCCACTGCGCATGTGGATGAGATGAACGAGATGAAGGGATGAGAAATAAATTTAAAATGCAAGATTCAAGATTTAAAATTAACGAATTTCATTATTTCTGTCATTCTGGCTTGTCCAGAATCATTCTTTTGATTCCAGGCGTGTCGGAGGGATTCCCGACAAGCGGGAATGACAACCGGGGAAATGGAGTGAGATATGAATAATTATCTTTTAATACCATTTCTGCCGCTGGCTGCATTTTTGATTAACATTCTGCTGGGCAGGAACTTTTTAAAAGAGAAAGCGCACTGGGTATCAATCCTCGCTGTCGCAGGTTCATGGGTTGTCGCAGTGATGGCTCTCGTTGATACCATGGCAGGTAAGACAATAAATGAGGACCTTTACTCATGGTTCGTCTCCGGCAACTTTAAGGTTTCTGTCGGTTTCCTGATAGACCAGCTTACAGCAGTAATGCTGATCGTTGTTACTACCTGCAGTATGCTCATTCATATTTATTCTGTCGGCTATATGCATGGTGACAAAGGATTTTACAGGTTCTTTGCATATCTGAGTTTATTTACTTTCTGCATGCTGATGCTCGTTATGGCGAACAACTTCCTCCAGCTTTATTTCGGATGGGAGGGCGTGGGCCTTTGTTCTTATTTCCTCATAGGATATTATTTTGACAAAAAATCAGCATCTGATGCAGGCAAGAAGGCTTTTATTGTAAACAGGTTTGGAGACTTTGGTTTTGGCCTTGGAATAATAATGATATTCCTTACCTTCGGGACTGTTTACTACGAGCCTGTTTTTGCCCAGGCCGGAGGATTTGCAAATCACACAGTTAATTTCCTTGGATATGATGTTCACCTTATGACATTGATTGCGCTGCTTCTTTTCTGCGGCTCTATAGGAAAATCAGCGCAGATGCCTCTGCATGTCTGGCTTCCTGATGCAATGGAAGGCCCGACGCCTGTGAGCGCGCTTATCCACGCAGCGACGATGGTTACAGCAGGTGTATTCCTTGTTGCAAGGTGCAGCCCGATATTCAGCCTCTCTGAAACTGCATTAATGGTTGTTGCTTTAACAGGAGCTATAACATCACTTTTTGCCGCAACAATCGGCCTTGTGCAAAATGACATAAAAAGGATTATCGCCTATTCAACCATAAGCCAGCTTGGATACATGTTCCTTGCATGCGGGGTTGGGGCATATTCAGCAGGTGTGTTCCATCTTTATACACATGCATTTTTCAAAGCGCTCTTATTCCTCTGCGCAGGAAGCGTTATGCATGCAATGGCAGGAGAACTTAATCTGCAGAAGATGGGCGGCCTTAAGAAATATATGCCGGTTACATACATCACAATGCTCCTTGCCTCATTAAGCATTGCAGGTGTTCCTGGATTTGCAGGGTTTTTCAGCAAGGACGAGATACTCTGGCTTGCATATTCCGGCCCGAGTCCTGTCGGAAAGCTTGTATGGGGCATTGGTACGGTCGTGGCATTCCTTACCGCATTGTATTCCTTCAGGCTTATATTTCTCACATTCCATGGGAAATTTCGCGGCACGCATGAGCAGGAGCATCATCTCCATGAATCACCAAAGGTTATGACAATACCCTTGATTCTTCTTTGTGTCGGCGCGATTGCATCAGGCTGGGTTGGGATACCTCACCTGCTTGGCGGAGGAGCGCATTTTACAGAGTTCATGAAACCGGTCCTTGGCCATCCTGAGGGACACGGCACTCATTCAGAGGAATGGATGGTTATGGCAGTTTCAGTTATTGCAGGGTTTTCAGGTATAGGGCTTGCATATTTTATGTATCTGAAAAGAGCTGATATTCCTGTCAGGCTTGCAGCCCGGTTCAGCGCCGTGCATAAAATCCTTTTAAATAAATATTATGTGGATGAGTTTTACAGCTTTTTAATCGTCAGGCCGGCAATATGGATAGCAAAGAATATACTTATAGGCATTACTGACGCAAAGATTATAGAGGCAATTGTAAATGGAATACCAAAGGCAATTGGCGGATTCAGCCAGGTGATTAGAAAGGTGCAAACAGGTTTTTTACAGCATTATGCAACAATAATGGCTACGGGCATATTAATCATAGTTGCGATCATGTTGTTGAGGTAATGGGAAAATTTAGGAATGTCATTGCGAGGAGCCCCGATATTATCGGGACGACGTGGCAATCTCAAAAACGAGATTCCTTCGCTGCGCTCGGAATGACAAATTAAGGTGAGGATGACAGTTTACGAGGTAGGTGAATGATGGAACAGGTGATAATGAATAAATTAGGGTTTCCGATACTCAGCACACTCATTTTTCTGCCGGTAGCAGGAGCAGCGCTGCTTCTTCTCATACCGAGGGCAAAGGAATCGCTCGCAAAGTGGGTAGGCCTTTTAGTAAGCATTGCAGCCTTTATACTGTCAATCCCCTTGTTCACAAATTTTGATAAATCTACACATCTCATGCAGTTTGCGGAGAGGCATGAATGGATTCCGGCATGGAACATAACCTATTATCTCGGGCTTGACGGCATAAGCGTGCTTTTTGTGCTGCTTTCCACATTGATAACAATACTCTGCGTTCTCATATCCTGGAATGCGATAAAGACAAAGGTAAAGGAGTTTTATATATCCATACTGATAATGGAAGGCGCAATGATAGGGGTGTTTTGCTCCCTGGACTTTATGCTCTTCTATCTTTTCTGGGAGGCCATGCTGATACCCATGTATCTGCTTATCGGGGTCTGGGGCGGGCCAAACAGGATTTATGCAGCAGTGAAGTTCTTTCTCTATACTTTGGTAGGAAGCGTACTCATGCTCGTTGGAATAATCGTGCTCTATTTTTATGCGGGAAGGACCTTCGATATACTCGAACTCATGACAAAGACATATCCGTACAATATGCAGTTCTGGCTCTTCTGGGCCTTCTTTGCGGCATTTGCAGTTAAGGTCCCGATGTTCCCGGTCCATACATGGCTGCCTGACGCCCATACAGAGGCTCCTACAGCCGGCAGCGTTATACTTGCCGCAGTGCTTATCAAGATGGGCGCTTATGGCTTTCTGAGGTTCTCTCTGCCATTATTGCCTGAGGCTTCAAGGGCCATGACACCTGTGATGCTCACCCTGTCAGTGATAGCTATTATATACGGCGCTGTAATCTGCCTTGCACAGACAGATTTAAAAAGACTTATCGCATACAGCTCCGTCAGCCACATGGGGTTTGTGACACTGGGAATCTTTGCGCTTAACTTACAGGGGATGGAAGGCGGAATACTCCAGATGATAAATCACGGCGTTGTTACAGGCGCGCTGTTTTTGAGCATTGGAGCTATTTATGACAGGACTCATACAAGACAGATTGCCGATTACGGCGGTGTTGCATCTGTGATGCCGGTTTATGCAACGGCCTTTATGATATTCACGCTGGCGTCAATAGGGCTGCCTGCAACAAACGGATTTATAGGCGAGTTCCTCATAATCCTTGGCGGATTTACAGCAAACCAGTGGGCCGGTGTGCTTGCAGCCACCGGAATTATAATAGGCGCCGGCTACATGCTCTGGTTATATCAGAGGGTATTTTTCATGGAGGTAAATCCAAAGGTGGCAGGGCTTAATGATATTGACGCAAGGGAGATAATAACACTGCTGCCTATGGTTTTGCTGATATTCTGGATAGGTATTTATCCCAATACATTTCTTGGATTCATGCATGAGTCAGTCAATCACCTGCTGGAGCGCGTTAATTCAGGCAGTGCGCATGAAATGAATATAGCAAAAAATATTATGGAGATACTTAAATGATGAACCTTGTAATGCCTGACCTCGGACCTGTGTTGCCGGAGATAGTGATGACTGTTTTAGCTCTTGCTATCCTTCTGGCAGACCTTGT
>CAKKPR010000304.1 GCA_919901705.1 Thermodesulfovibrionales bacterium
TATATCCTTTCAATAGGAATAGACCAATACAAAGACAATACAATAAACCTCAAATACGCAGTAAAAGACTCAAAAGACATAGAAGAGAAGATTTTTAAACAGGCAGAAACCCTCTATAAACCCCAGAATATCCATTACGAACTCCTTACAGACAACAATGCCACAAAGGCAAATATAACCGGCAAGATAAATGAACTCTCAAAGCTTATCAAACCAACAGACAGCTTTATACTTTTTGTTGCAGGACACGGAGTACTGCTTCAAAACCAATACTACATGCTAACATCTGAATATGACGGAAAGGTGAATGAAAATAGCCTCATAAGCTCAAATGAGATAGTAGAGATGTCAAAGAAGATAAAGTCCTTAAGCCAGCTATTTATATTCGACACATGCCACGCAGGAGGGGTTGACTACATAGTAAGCGGACTTTATGATGCAAGGATGTCAGTGCTTGCAAAGAAAATGGGGCTTCACATATATGCCTCTGCTAACTCAAAAGAGGCTGCAATGGATGGATACCAGGGAAACGGGCTATTCACATATACGCTTCTTGACGGATTAAACAACAAAAAAGAGGCAGACAAGAACAAAGACAACAAGATAAGCCTTGTAGAACTCGGAGAATATACAAAACAGACAACGACAGAGATATCAAAAAAGATAGGCCACCAGCAGACACCGCTGATTATAAATTTTGGCAAGGATAATCCGGTTTATAATCTGAGATGAAAACTAAAATCTTCCTTGCCTTCATAATAGTAATACTCACCGCCCTTCTGTCAAATTTTATTTTCCAGTGGCTGATAATGAAGGATTTTGACAGCTATGTGAAAAGTGTTAAGAATGACCAGTTTTACTGGGTTCTTGCGTCTGTTGAGGGAAGTTATTCTGACGGTAAATGGGATAAAAATTCCCTTTCCGAATCCATCCACTGGGCCATGATGCTGGGCCTTAATGTGAAGGTCCTTGACAATAACGGAAAAGAGGTTATTTCATCCCACGAGGTGATGAGCTCACTTTCTGAATCCATGAAACGAAGAATGGCTGAACAGTTCCATGTTCATGCGCACGCAACAGATGGAAAGTTTACGGACTACCCGCTTTATATTAAAGACAAGAGAATAGGAACACTTTTTTCAATGCCATTCCAGAAACAGGAGCTAAAGGAAAAAGAGGCCATATTTAAAAAAAGGACAAAGAATTTTATCCTTGTCTCTTTTCTGATTGCCGGCGGAGGTTCATTGCTTATAGCGCTTCTCCTGAGCCAGTACCTTTCAAAGCCGATAATGAACCTGAAAAATGCGGCAGAAAAGATTTCAAAGGGAGACTTCACTGCAAGAACGGATATTAATTCCTATGACGAGGTGGGGAAATTGTCCGGGACGTTTAATAAAATGGCAGAGTCTCTGCAAAGAGAAGAAAAGCTGAGGAAGCACCTGCTTTCGAATATCGCGCATGAGCTGAGAACACCTCTGACAATACTTAAAACCCATGCAGAGGCAATAGGCGACGGGATAATAGACAAAGGGAAAGGACTTGAAAATATAAGAAGTGAAATTGACAGGCTGATAAAACTTGTAAAAGGCATTGAAGATATCACAGCTGCAGAGGCAAGTTTTTTTACAAAGGGACAAGAGGCAGATATCAATCTCAATGAATTTTTATCTGAAATCGGCAATGATATGCTTCCGGCATTCAGGGAAAAGGGGCTTGATATAACGATAGTAAACAGTAACGACTTAACCATCAGTACAGATGTTGAAAAACTTGGAAGGGTTATACGAAACATATTATCAAATTCGCTCAAATTTACGGAAAAAGGCGGGGTCTCAATCGAGCATGGCAAAGCTGGCAAGACTTTTTTCATAGAGATAAAAGATACCGGCAAGGGCATACCCGAAAAGGAATTGCCGCTGATATTCAACAGGTTTTACAGGGGAGAATCCGGAACTGAAGGATTAGGGCTTGGCCTTGCGATAGTAAAGGAGCTTGTTGATATCATGGGAGGAAGGGTTGAGGTCAGGAGCAAGGTAAATGAAGGCACATTTGTTAGAATATACTTCGGGATTCAGTCAGGCACAAAAATAAATTAACATAGGAAAGGAGAGGATATGAAATTACGGTTTATGACAGTTTTGAGTGCGGCGCTTATTGCAGGCCTTGCTGTTGCCGCTGAAAAGGTTGAGCTTAAAACTCAAAAGGATAAGGTGAGTTACAGTATCGGGCTTGATATCGGCAACAATCTTAAAAAGCAATCTGTTGATATTAACCCCGATGCCTTTGCAAAGGGGCTGAAGGATGCTTTTTCAGGCAGTAAACCCATAATGACCGAGCAGGAAATCCGTGATACCATGACGGCTTTTCAGCAGGAGATGATTGCAAAGCAGCTTGAACGTTCAAAAGGGCTCGGAGAAAAAAATAAAAAAGAAGGCGAGGTTTTCCTTGCCGGGAACAAGAAAAAAGAAGGGGTAGTAACCCTGCATAGCGGTTTGCAGTATAGGGTTATAAAAGAAGGCGACGGCAAGACCCCAAAGGCAACAGATACTGTAACAGTAAACTACCGCGGCGCCCTGGTTGATGGGACTGAGTTTGACAGTTCTTATAAGCGCGGAGAAGCAGCAGATTTTCAAGTTGGCAGCGTGATTGCCGGGTGGACTGAAGCCCTCAAATTGATGAAAGAAGGGGCAAAATGGCAGCTATTTATCCCTGCAAACCTTGCTTATGGCGAACGCGGAGCAGGAAACGCCATCGGCCCAAATGCAGTTCTCATCTTTGAGATAGAGT
>CAKKPR010000305.1:0-7801 GCA_919901705.1 Thermodesulfovibrionales bacterium
GTGCTGGAAGCCGTTTGCCTTCGATAACAAGTATAGGATCATAGATTGTATGTAACCTTGCATCAATCATCGTCGGCTCAACTGGAGAGGCAGAAAGATCAACGCTTCTATTCCCACCTTGGTATTCCTCATGATCAAAGCGAACCATCGGAAATTCGTTACGAGCGCGTGAATCAAGGAATTTACACAACTGCAAGTTTAGTTTGTTTTCCGCTTGCTCTTGAGTCCGGTCAGAATCGTCTCTCCATGCTGACAATTGCCTATGTATAAAGCCAACCGTTTCCATGGCAAGAGAGTCTTCTTTGATGCCGATTGTAATTTGTCCTATAGACTGCTTTTCAACATCTCTCTTGCCCATTTTCAATAACCCTGTCGGTGCAAATCTACAAGCGTCTCATCAGCGTCACGAATAGCAGTTGAACGAATCCAATAACGCAACCTGTCCGGCTTAACTATTAAAATAACGTTTTCGGTATAGAAACGTAGCACCCTTATTGTCCGAAGATATTTATGTCGTTCCTCGTTATAAATAAGTTTTCGAAGATCATCAGCCGTCCCTTTTTCTATCCATGAAATATTCGACTGTTCGCCAAAATAGAAAGGCTGACAAATCAATCCATCTAAGAAGATAGGATTGGCCGCTTTTAGGTTGCCGTAAATGCTGCCGAGCATTCGGAGAAACATATCGGAATACGCTCTGAGTTCATCAAAACTTGCAGCGCGTTGCAATAACACAGAATTCTGTCCACGACGTACATATTCCGTCATATATTTAAGAACATCATCACATAGGGCCTCTTCCCAAAAAGAGAATAAAAATCCCTTCATATCAGTGGGGTAAGGCAATGCATCAATGTCATGCTTGAGAATTGATGTAGCTTTGCCCACTAAGGACAGTGTACTGTTCAGCGCACATAAAAAACGATAAATGATATGATGGCGTCTAAAGTTGTCATAAAGTTTGTAAAGTTCAGATGTCTGAGATGCTGGCGCATGAATTCCAACAATTTGGTGGCGGTATGCAAGAAACTCTTTATTCCAAAATGCAATAGGGAGAGAGTCCAACTCCTTTATTAAGATAAGCGGTGGCGAGAAGCGCTTTTCATTTCTTGGACTTTCAAATTGTGTTTCAATGACCATGCCTATTTTTGATTCGTCGATCCCGGATGGAGTAAGCGCTGAAGTGGGAAGATATTTCTTGTCGGTCAGGAATGACGCTGGATTTTTCCCGCTTCCAACAATAAAACCCTCTCCATAATCCCAATCGTCCTGCTTTTCTATAAATTCTGATAGTGTTCGCATATTACGGAGGCGCTGAGATATGTCAAATAATCGGCCGCCGCCAAGAAGATTTGTTCGCCAAACATATGAGTCCGTTTCAGCCTGTTTCTGCAAGACGCGGTGATGGTCATAATGATCTATCTCGAAGCAAATACGTTCATGTACACTGACAGTCCGACGAAAAGTCTGATGATTGATCCAATGTTCCGAAGGAGGTTTATTTGACTGGGCTAATACTGCTATCGTTTTGGGGTCTGCCTCATCATACAACTTGCGAATCGAAGTAAAATCAAGAATCGAATCAACCTTGTATTTCCGATGAATAGCGGCACGGAAGGCATAGGCATTACGATTGTAAAGCAATCCGGCTGGTTGAATCAGACAAAGGCGACCATCAGGCTTAAGCAAACTTAAAGCTTGTTCTAAAAACAGATAGGCTGTTTGTTTGTCTGGCAATGCGCCACGTCGCTTATCCTGCTTTTCGGCAAATTGCTCAATTTTTTCCCCAACATCTGTAAGTGCCGATTCAAATGGTGGATTACCGATGACTATATCAAATCCATCCGTCAGAAAAGTTTGTTTGCTTTGCCTGGTATCGTAAAGCAAATCAAAAAAATCGGCTTCAAACAGATTTGATTTGTGAAGAGGATCAAATTTTAACTCCCCCCAGATGACTTCCGGCTGTAAGGCATCGCATACAGCCAGACTCAAGCTAAAAGCTGTTAAATGGATGGCGTCTTTATCCAACTCGACTCCATAAATACTCCGTCTGAGAATATCTTTGAGTGTTTTGACATCCGGTCGTTGCCATTTGTGGCGGCTGCGCCAAACATTTATCAGCCTTCTAAAGGCGCCGACAAGGAAAACGCCGGAGCCGCACGCCGGATCCAAAACTCGTTCCTTGCCGGTAAGCTTGTTGTATTGCATGACATGGTCTAACAGCAATGCAGCCAGAAACGGAGGGGTATATACAGCACCATGTCCACCCTGTACGAATCTCTGATAGAGATGGCTTATGACTTCAACAGGCAGATGTTTAAAGGAGAATTTCTCCCAGAGGTACCGCTGTCTGTTGAGTGTCCTTGCATCCACAAGTTCAGCAAAACGCTGAAGTGCCCTTTTTGTAAGCTTATGCAGTCCCTCTTTTGGAATGGCGAATATATCGCCGTTGAATCTCTGCTCAAGAGTCCCCAGTAGACGATAGACTTCATCAGGGTCGCCGCCCCGCAAAACGTCGAAAAAGCTCCTCGCTCCTTTGCGATAACTGCCGAACCAAGCTTCCTTGGGGAATACTTGTCGGTCTTCAAGATATTTAATAAGCACCATCAATAAGAGCAAACGCCGCAGGATAGGGTTGTTCTTACCATCAAGTTCTTCGTCTGTTTCAACAATGGCTTGGATTAACAACTGATGGGCTGCCTTAGTGTGGTCTGCCAACTTCCGGTTATCGTGGTCTTCCCAAAATGTTCCATCTGCAAGACGCCGAGCGGTAAACTTTCTCAACTCACCAGAGATTTCTCCGGCAGTTTTCAACGCTTCGAGTTCAAATCTCTCTGCCGGGTTATATTGACACTCCTCATTTTCGGCTTTCCAGAAATCCGGTCCTCTTACGCAAGACAACACGTCAATCCTACTGGGCCATGCAATGTATAACAAAGGGGCCATCCCATAAAGCCAAACCTGCCGATGGAGTTCGGCCAATTTTTTTTCATCAAGGCGATAGTCTGTGTTGTCTATAATATAAGCCGCAATTTGCGATGAACGTCCGTCTGAAAAACGACGAAAGAATATATAATCAATGTGCTCGAAGGTTGCAGCATCCCGAATTGCTATCTTCTCATCAATCTGCAAAGCTGTTTTGGAAGAGTGACGTATTGGAATCAAACCAGGCATTGGTTTGCCATGTGCGTCGATAAAGTCAACAAGCTGTAGTGAACTCTTAATCATAGCAATAAGTTAAGATTTTCTTCTCTTCCCCTTAATGAAATTTGTTTTTTGCTTCTCCACAAATTGTTTCAGGTCTAATGGATCAAGCAAGGTGCGCTTACCGATTTTGACAGTGCGAATTTTTCCTTCGCCTAGGAGAGAATAAAATTTTGTTCGTCCAATTTTGAGATGTTCGAGAGCATCTTTAACCGTCATCAGGCTATCGCTCATGGCTAAAATTATATTTTATTCGTCTTTATTTGTCAAGATTCGTTAATGTTCGTGGTTGTTCGCTGTTATTTGTATAAACACAAAAAAGGTGAAGCCAGTAGAGCTACAGTTCAGTCTGCAAGCGCGCGCAAGCAGGGACGTTTAATGCATCTTTCTACACGTAACCCTCAACTCTTTTAATTTCAGCTAACTGCGTCTTTGCAGACAAGTCTGCAAGTTCAAAAGTTCCAAAGTCCGTAGAGCCATAGTCAGAAGTCAAAAGAGCAGTAGCACAAAAGTTTATTTGACAAAAGGCCATCGGTTTCCTGATAATTTAACAAATGCCTACACTTCAGGAAGTAAGAATTAAGGATATAAAAGTTACAAACGATACAATTACTGCCCATCTTGTTGATGGACGTGTGATTAGCGTTCCGCTTGCCTGGTCATGGCGCTTATCAGAGGCGACGCAAAAACAGCGCACACATTACGAGATTATCGGAGATGGACAGGGCGTTCATTGGCCGGAAATTGATGAGGATATCAGCGCAGAAGGCATGTTGTACGGCATTCCTGCTAAAAAACCTCGAAAGGTTTCCAAATAATTAACCTGACGAGACACCACGGTTGCAGGCATCAGGAAGAGATTTCAAAAAAATAAATCTAAATAGTTGTATCCTTAATTCCCAATCGTGTATTATTCTTAAAGTTATATGCATAATGGCTATTTAAATCTTGTCCTCCACGCCCACCTGCCTTACATCAGGCATCCTGAACACGATTATTTTCTTGAAGAGAATTGGCTCTACGAAGCCATTACAGAGAGCTACCTCCCCCTGCTTGATGTTTTTGAATCTCTCCTGAATGACAATGTTGGCTTCGGAATCACGCTTTCTTTGAGCCCAACCCTTGTTGAGATGTTCAATGACCCTCTCCTCAGAGAGAGATGCCTCAAGTATATAAACAAGCTTATTGAACTTACAGAAAAAGAGCTCATTTTGTCCTCCTTAGTTTTTGCTTGAAGCGTTTTTCCGCTAAAAATGTTTCAGGAATCAAATCTAAAACCTTTTTCTTATACCTGTTCAGATTTCTTCTGGAAAGCAATCCGGCATGATGTAATACACCTACAACAATAGCCGGGCTTACATTCAATTCTTTTGAACAATCCACCACCCTCTTCTCTGAAATATAATTACCGAAATGCTTGAAGTACGCTGTTATCTCATTTGCTCTTAGCAATTTTGTGGCATATTGATTTGCTTCTTTTTCCACATCGCTTGAAATGTTATCAAGATCGTCTATGAAATAATCGGTCTTCTTTTTGAGGTGAAGCAAAATATGAGCAATTTCATGAGCGACAGTGAACCAGAAATTATCTATGCGATTATAGCGACCTGAATACACAATAACCGGATTTGACTTATCCCAAAAAGATGCGCCGTCAATATAGGTCTTTTGCAGATGGCTTAGAATAAAAAACTTGACGCCAGTGTTGCTTAATTCATTAAGGAATAGTTCAATGCCATTAGGTTTCACCGTAAAACTGTAAAGACTAACAGCCAATTGTCTTAAATCATCGCGTTCAAATTGATCTGCGGAATAGTTTTGCGCAGATGTTTGAGCCATCCTAAACCATGTAAGTGCATAGTACTTATTGTATTGAGCAAAAACGTCTGACTTTCTGAAGGTGGGCAGTTCCGCGTCGTCCATAAATGTAAAATCCAGCTCATCAATATTCCAGAAATTATAAACCCGGGCTATTAATTCATTGCTGTTGCGAAAAGCGCTCAGCCAGCCTTTTTTAACCATTTCAGTAACCGGCATATATTTGTAAATCATCCCCTTAATTTCAGCATCCTTTGTTTGCCGGGTATCTTCCTGTAGCCGCAATCTATAATTTGAGTCGAGATTTATCCAGTACTGAGGTGACTGACCAAAGGCCTTGCTCAAAAGCTTTGCAGTTTCAATAGTTATCGTCTGCTTATTTTTAATCAGTTGATTTACAGTCTTAAGAGATATACCAAGTATCTCCGCTAAATCTTCCTGCCTCCAGTTCCGGACCTCTAATTCTTCTTTGATAAATTCGCCGGGTCCGATATTTATATAAGGTGTATCTTTAATAGCCATAATTAAGCTCCATAATGTTTAGATAGTTCCGCTATATTTATAAGGCCCTTCGTTTTTTCCGTGTTTTGCCACTTAATGTAAAATTCTAATCTCCATTGGTCGTCAACTCTTACAGAATACTTATTTTCATACCCTTCAAGTTTCTCAAATTTCAATGACGGCGTTTTCCACAAATCATATATATCAATCGCAGCTTCAAACTGCTGCACTCTCATGAAAAATTTTTTAAGCGCGCCAGGCGGCGGTTTATATTTTCGGCTCTTTCCAGTGTGATAAAGGTCATTAAGATGTCTGTTACTAAATTTATATTCCATACCAAAAACCTCATGTTGGTAATAATATAAACAACAAAAATAAAAATGTCAAGATAAATTTAACCTGAGAGGTAAAATTGTTCTTACGTATGTTTAGTAGAGCAATAGACTCTTATCTTCATATCCTTTGGAAATGCATATTTCTACACGCACTTCGCAATCCTGACGAGCCAGCACGGTTGCGGGCGTCGGGAAGATATTTCAAAAAATAAATCTAAATAGTTGTATCCTTAATTCCTAATCGTGTATCATTCTTAAGTTATGAACAAAGGTTATCTCAATCTTGTCCTCCACGCCCATCTGCCTTATATCAGGCATCCTGAACACGATTATTTTCTTGAAGAGAACTGGCTCTATGAGGCCATTACAGAGAGCTATATCCCCCTGCTTGATGTTTTTGAATGCCTCCTGAATGATAATGTTGACTTCGGCATCACGCTTTCTTTGAGCCCAACCCTCGTTGAGATGTTCAATGACCCCCTTCTTAGAGAGAGATGCCTCAAGTATATAAACAATCTTATTGAACTTACAGAAAAAGAGCTGCTGAGGACAAAAGGAGACCTGTCATTTGAACCACTGGCAAAAATGTATAATGACCGTTTTAAAAGGATTAAATATCTTTATGATGACTGTTATAAAAAAGAGCTCACGTCTGTCTTTAAAAAATTACAGGATACCGGAAAAGTTGAAATCATAACATGCGCAGCAACTCACGCCTATCTGCCGACACTCAGCGGGTATCCCCAGGCTGTGAGGGCGCAGATAAAGGTTGCGGTAGAAAGCCATATAAGGAATTTCGGCAAAGCGCCTGAAGGTATATGGCTGCCTGAATGCGGCTATTATCCGGGCCTGGACAGGATATTGAAAGATGCCGGCATAAAGTTTTTTTTTATGGAGACACATGGGATACTGAATGGGAAACCGGCGCCTAAATACGGCGTATATAAACCTGTATCCTGTCCGTCGGGTGTTATTGCGTTCGGCAGGGATATTGAGTCCTCAAAGCAGGTCTGGAGTTCAATCGAAGGGTACCCCGGAGATTTCGCTTACAGGGATTTTTACAGAGATGCCGGCTTTGACCTTCCGGTAGAGTATATCAGGCCTTACATTCACCCTGACGAGATAAGAATATATACCGGGATAAAATACCACCGGATAACAGGCAAGACAGACGATAAGCGGCCTTACAACAGAAAGAAGGCAATGGCCAAGGCAGAAAAACATGCTGAAAACTTTATACTGAACAGAAAGCAGCAAATAGAACTCCTGGCCCGGACATCAGATTTTACCCCTGTGATAACAGCGCCTTATGATGCCGAACTCTTTGGGCACTGGTGGTTTGAAGGGCCGGACTGGCTTAATTTTCTCCTGAGAAAAATCGCAAACCAGAATCCATTCAGGACAATCACCGCTTCGCAATATCTTAATGAAAATTCCGGATTCCAGCGCATAACTCCTTCCATGTCAAGCTGGGGGCACAATGGCTACAATGAGGTCTGGCTCAATAGCTCCAATAACTGGGTTTACAGGCATCTGCACAAGGCAACCGAAAGGATGATAGAGCTTTCTGATATGTTCCCTCGTGCCGAAGGCCTGCTGCAGAGGGCTCTGAATCAGGCTGCAAGAGAAGTCCTTTTGCTGCAGCATAGCGACTGGGCCTTCATAATGAAAACAGGGGCAGCATCTGACTATGCCGTAAAAAGAATAACCGAGCATGTAGACAGATTTAGCAATTTATACTCGGCAGCAAAATCAGGCAATATAGACGAGAAAAAGTTATCGGAGATTGAAGATAAGGACAGGATATTTTCCGGGATAGATTATCGCGTCTATTCCGGCAATGAAAGCAGTCTCTCAAAAGGGTAAGACTTAAGGTATGACAGGAATTCATCTACTGCATGGGATGAGATAGCATTCTTCTGAAAGATCATTGAAAATTCCCT
>CAKKPR010000305.1:7901-13529 GCA_919901705.1 Thermodesulfovibrionales bacterium
CATCTACTGCATGGGATGAGATAGCATTCTTCTGAAAGATCATTGAAAATTCCCTGAGCATTTTTTCCTCTTTAAAGCTCAAGGGTTTAAGGGTCCCGTATTTCATTTCTTTTCTTATAGCCCACCTTGATACAATGGCAATTCCCATTGTGCTCTCGACCGTTTCCTTGATTGCCTCTGTGCTTCCCAGTACCAGGAAAGTCATCATATCCTGAGGCGTTATCCTGTATTTGCCAAGGTATTTCTCTATTACCTGCCTTGTGCCGGAACCTTCTTCGCGAAAGATAAACGGTTCTTTTGTGATTTCTACAACAGATATGCTCTTCTTTTTTGCCCATGGATGCAGCGGCGAGACAATCAGAACAAGTTCATCGGCAATAAGTTTTTCTACAACCATCTTCTGCCTTGCCACATCTCCTTCTACAAGGCCGATATCAATGTTGCCTGAATTCAAAAGCTCCACTATCCTCTTTGTGTTGCCGACAAGCAGATGAACTTTTATCTTTGGATGGGTTTTCCTGAAATCCGCTATAACCCCCGGCAGGAGATAATTCCCTATAGTCGAACTTGCGCCAAGGCTTATGCTCCCTTTCACAAAGCCTGTTATCTCACCAATGTTTTTCTCAGCAGCAGCATAGAGGTTGAGGATTTCCTTGGCGTATTTATAGAGCATCTCCCCGGCAGGTGTGAGCGTTACCGTATTGCTTGCCCTGTCAAAGAGTTTTGTCTCGTATATTTCCTCTATTGCCTGTACCAGGAGACTTACCGCAGGCTGTGTGAGATGTATTATCTCAGATGCCTTGGAAAAGCTCTTTGTCTCCGCAACCGTGCAGAAAACTTTTAGTTTATGGTCTTCCATGCCCATAGGATTTGTTAATTATAGAATAAAATAAAGAAATAATTCAACTAACTGATTTTACCTCGTTAGAAATATGTCTTCTGCCAACTTCGGGCCTGGTTAAAAATATCACCCGGATTTTCTAACGGGGTAAACGGCTTTTCTTGCGAGGGCATCTGCTTTTTTATTCTGTTCCCGCGGGATATGCCGGATGCTGTACCCCTTAAAAGACCTGAGCTGAGAGATTACATCCAGATATAGTTCTTTCAGTTTTTCGTTTTTTACTTTATAGCTTCCTTCAATCTGCCTTACCAATAGTTCTGAATCAAGAAAGATACTGAGGGTTTCAATTTTCAAGGATATTGCCTTGGAGAGTCCCTTTATCAATGCCGTATACTCAGCGATATTGTTTGTTGCTATCCCGATATTCTCCGATATCTCATACGTCTCGTCCCCACAGGTGAGCACTGCCCCAATGCCTGATTTTCCCGGATTGCCGCTTGATGCGCCATCACAATACAAAACCGCATCTCGCTGCGAGCCGCTTCCGGCTTTCATTCATTTACTTCTTTCCAGTAGAGTATCCTTCTGCATTGAGGGCATTGATTTATCTCTTCATTCTTTTTTATCTCTACACACATCTGTGGCGGCACATTCATATTACAACCCTGGCAGATCTCATCCCTTGCCTCTACCACCGCAAGGCCGCCGCACGCCTTTAGTACTTTCATATACTCGTTATACATATCAGGGTCTATCTTATCCGCTATGTCTGCCCGCCTGGCCCTTTTTTCACTCAATTCACCTTCTGCCTCAGCCATCTCTTTCTCAACCTGTTTTTTGAATGCCTCCACCTTATCTTTTTCAGTCTTTACCTTAATCTCTTCTGCCTTTAATTCTTTGCCTGCTGCGTCAATCGCCTCCATAATAGACAGTATCTCATCTTCTATCGCATACCGTTCCTTCTCTATGGCTTCTATCTCTTTAAGATGCGCCTGATATTCCTTATTTGTCTTTATCTCTGATGCGCGAACCTTTATTTTTTTTATCCTTTCATTGATATCCTCGGTCTCTTTTTCCTTGTCTTTTTTTTTCTTTTCAAGCAGGTTTACTTTTTGTTTTCCCCCCTCATGGAGAGATTGAATCTCTTTAAAGGCCTGAACAGCAGAAAGCAGCTTTGAAGGCATTGAATCAATAAAATTCTTGTCCCTGAAAATAACAGAATCTATTCCCTGAAGTTCGATAAGTAGTTTTATATTCTCCTGCACACACCCTCCACCAAAGAAAATTCAAAATGCAAAATTACAGAATTCCTTAATCTTGTCGCCTCGGCGACCCGCCTGAGGCGGGAATCTCCAATTTTAAACTTTGCATGATTTAGTTGGTGGGCCCACCAGGACTCGAACCTGGGACCAACCGGTTATGAGCCGGTAGCTCTACCAGCTGAGCTATGGGCCCTCACAAAGCTTTTAATTGTAAAGTTTAAGGTGTGCTTTGGTCAAGTGCTAATAAAAGTCCTCAACCACTTGTGTTTTGAAGGGTGTCTTAACTTTCGAATTGCTCCTACCTCTATCTGTCTTATCCTCTCCCTTGTAACCTCGAATTCCTTTCCGACTTCTTCAAGGGTCTGGGGTGCATCTTCTCCTATGCCAAACCTCTTCCTTAAAATCTTTTCTTCCTTGGAGCTTAGTGTGCAAAGCGACCTGTCTATCTGATTTTTCAGATCACCTTGTATCGCAGCATCCAAAGGAGAAAGCACAGCCTTGTCTTCAATAAAATCACTAAGATGGCTGTCCTCTTCATCTCCTATGGGAGTCTCAAGTGATATGGGTTCCCTTGAAATTTTTAATATCCCTCTAACCTTTTCTATCGGCAATCCTACCTTGTAAGCAATCTCTTCCGTAACCGGCTCTCTTCCAAGTTCCTGCACAAGCTCTCTTGTCGTCTTTGTTATACGGTTCATCGTCTCTACCATATGCACAGGGATTCTTATGGTCCTGGACTGGTCTGCCAGGGCCCTTGTAATTGCCTGTCTTATCCACCATGTCGCATAAGTGCTGAATTTATAACCTCTCTCATATTCAAACTTGTCGCAGGCCCTCATTAACCCTATGTTGCCTTCCTGAATAAGGTCGGAAAAACTGAGCCCTTTCCCCATATATTTCTTTGCTATGCTTATAACAAGACGAAGGTTGGCTTCTATAAGCGCCCCCTTTGCCTCAAGAACCTCCCTCTCCCTTTCAAGGAGAAGCTGAAGTATTTTTTTCATTTCTCCTGCTTTAATGCCAACCATATCCTCCTTGTCTGCTATCTCTTTCCTGCATTCTCTATAGGCGCTAAGGAGCATGTTTGTATCATCCTTCAGGGCTTTATTGATTTTTCTGCCACTTTTATTTTCAGGCCTGTCAATATCAAGCCCTTTCTGTTTAAGTTTCTTTTTAAGAAATGTCATCTGCTTATCAATTTCATCAATTCTTAGTATTGTTTTTTTAATCTCCTCAGAGAAGGCAATTACTGAATCCTCTTTTAACTTCAGTTGATTTATCTTATTCAGCAGCTGAGTCATATTATCTTCAAGCATGCGCGACGCCTTTTTATCTGCCGGGCTGCCTTTTGCAGCAGACTTTTTGAGATAACCCTTCCTCTTCTCATACAGTTTGTTTATCTGGGCTGCTATATCAGAGAATCTCTTTCTTTCAGCAAAGATATCTTCATCAAAAGTTTCTTCTCCATTCTGTATTATCTCCCCTAATGGCGCCTCGCCTTTCTCAATAAGGTCTCCGAGCGCAATAAGCTTTTTAACTGCAAAAGGAAGTGAAAAAATAATCTCTGCTACCTTTCTTTTGCCGCTTTCCATCTTTTTTGCTATCTCAACCTCACCTTGTTTAGTGAGAAGAGGGACCCCGCTCATCTCTTTGAGATAAATCTTTATGGGGTCATATTCCAGGTCAGCAAATGCTGTTTTTCCCCTTGTTTCTTCAATCAATTCCTCTTCTATCTCTTCCTTCAGCAGGGCAATCCCCTCCCTGTCTTCGTTCGCCTCAAAATAATCAGGTTGTTCCATCATAATTTACCCCTTTCCATTTCAGACAGCTCTTGTTATTTTTTGCTTTTCTGCCAGCAGGCTCCTTAAACGCTGGCGGTCGCCTGTGCTTTTTGCCTCTTTTATTTTTTCCTCAATCTCATAATGGGCTATCTTTCTGAGGCACCCCTTTATGCTTTTGTCAATGTCCTCAAGGTCAAACCCCGGGCTCAGCGAAAGCCTTGTGACAAGCGCCTTTTCTTCTTCCCCTAAAACACTCAGCATTTCAGTCATGCTTACTTTATCGGCTGAAGGTTTAATTTCTTGAAAAATTTTTTTAACCAGGGGGTTACGCACGCTGTCCATATTTAAATTATCAAAGATATAAGGAGCTTTATCAGGAAATGAAACTATAGCGCTTAAAAGCAAAATATCCTCACTGTAGAAAAAGGTTGTTGCCTTTGAGGCAGCAGCCGCTATACTGTGCCTGGGTTCCTGCCCATACCCTTTAGATTCACCCCGAAGGACAGGCTCTCTTATGCCTGATTTTTCCGAGAGTTCCCTGAAGAGCTCTTCCCTGAGGATTAAATCCTTTGTACTGGCCACTATCCCGACTGCTGTCCTGACATTATCGGTCTTATCCCCCTTCAAACCAAGGATAAAATCAACCATGGACTTAGACTTTGAAAGCCTCCCCTGAAATGCCTTGCTCCCGTTTTGCCTAAGGAAACTGTCAGGGTCATCACCCTCCGGCAACAGCAGTACCTTACTCTTAAAACCATGCTCGAAAAGAAGGGCTATGGACCTTTTTGCAGCGGCAATTCCGGCTGTATCGCTGTCAAATACCAGCAGGACCTTTTTTGTAAACCTCCCAAGCTTATGTAAATGGCCTGCGGTCAAAGCTGTGCCCAGGGGTGCAACCACATTTTTAAAGCCATGCTGATGGCACATGATAACATCCAGATAGCCTTCGGCAATCATGACATAGTCTTTTTTCCGTATCTCATCTTTTGCAACGTTGAGGGCATACAGGGTCTCGCCCTTTTTAAATAAGGGCGTCTCGGGAGAGTTCAGATACTTAGGCATTGAATCATCTATGGCCCTTCCGCCAAAAGCCATGGCATCGCCCTGAACATTAAATATGGGGAAAATGAGCCGGTTCCTGAACATGTCATATAGCCCTTTTTCTCCGCTGAAAACAAGTCCTGACTGGGCAATCAGGGGCTCATCAAACCCCTTTGCCTTAAGATGTTCATAGATGCTTTTCCATTCTTTATCTGCATATCCGAGAGAAAAAGCCTCAATCATCTCTCCTGTTATGCCTCTTTTGGCAAGGTAAGAACCGGCTGTTTTTGATTTCCTGAGATTTTCTACATATATATTAAGCGCTTCTTTCTGAATCGCATAAAGTTTTTCTTTCTTTTCAGAGATATCAGCCTCAAACCTGTATTCCGAAAGTTTTATGCCGGCTTTTTTTGCAAGCATCTTAATTGCTTCCTGAAAATTAAGGTTTTCGTATTTCATGATAAAGCCGAAGATATCTCCTCCTGCTCCGCATCCGAAGCAGTGAAATATCTGTTTGGCCGGGCTTACCATAAATGACGGGCTCTTTTCTGAATGGAAAGGACAGTTTGCCTTGTAGTTCTGGCCTGATTTTTTTAGTTCTACATAATCTGATATTACTTCGATTATATCAAGGCGTGATTTTATGTCGTCAAGAAGCCTGTCAGATTTCATAATGCCCTATTTTACCTTAAATCGAGTAAAT
>CAKKPR010000306.1 GCA_919901705.1 Thermodesulfovibrionales bacterium
CTTGCATCTCCGTCTGACATCTTTGCTATATGCTCAAGGCTGCCTTCTTCTGCAATAATCTTTAAGCTGCCGAGCCCTCTTTCTTTATCGGCCAGGGCATTTTTTAAGATTAAAAGAAGGTCTTCACGGGAAAGAGGCTTCAGCTCAAATACCTGGCTTCTTGAAAGCAATGCCGAGTTAACGTAAAAAAACGGGTTTTCTACAGTTGCTGCTATCAATGTTATATTTCCTTCTTCCACGTCAGGCAGAAGCGCATCCTGCTGAAGCTTATTAAATCTGTGAATTTCATCGAGAAATAATATTGTTCTTCCGCCTGCTGATTTTTGAGCCCGCGCTTTTTTGATAACCTTTCTTATTTCTTCAAGCCCGGCTGTGGCAGCATTAAGCCATTCAAAATAAGCGTTTGTTTTATTTGCAATAACCCTTGCCAGTGCAGTCTTGCCTGTTCCAGGCGGCCCGTAAAGGATTATGGAGGTTATCCTGTCAGCCTCTATGGCCCTTCTTAAGAGTTTACCCTGCCCCAGAATATGTTCCTGACCAACATAATCCTCAATTGTCTTTGGAGACATCCGGTAAGCAAGGGGGTCTTTCCCGCCTCCGCGGACCTCTGATATTTCTTCGGGCTTATTGAACAGGTTCATAAATAGCGCTCACTTTTTTAGCAGTTAAATTATAGCATGTTAAGGTAGCTTCAGCAGAACGGCATCGGGCTGCCGTATAACAAACCTGATAATTTTAATTAGATGTTGACAGGGAGTTTCTTCTTATTTAATATTTTAACAGGAGATAGAAATGGGTTTTAAGGAAGCAAAAAAGTACATCAGCGAATTACACAAAAAACAGGATGACCCATATCTCTGGCCTGATTATCTTACCGGACTTCCTGACAAGAATGCGATAGTACAAAAAATAAGAGAGGTCTACGGCCAGCTCGGGAAACAGAGTATCGCAATTATAAGGATTGCGAATATCCAGCCATATCTTATTAAATACGGCCCTGACAAGCATGCCGCTATAATCCAGTGGGCTGCTGGCATACTGAAGACAACGGTTGATAAGCATAAGGGTTTTGTAGGCGCCTGCTGTACTCATGACTTTGTTGCCGTATGTAATACAAAAAACCTTGGAAGTTTCATAAACGAGGCGTCAAGGCTTTTTGAAAAGAAGGCATTGACCTTCTATAACAAGGAAGATTTGAAAAAAGGCAAGGTGCTGTCTTTCATGAGAGAAGGCAGGAAGATAGACATCGGCTTTATGAAGTTTATTGTCTGCAGCATAAGCGACAAGGCACAAGTGCCAAAAGACAAGATACTGCCTCATATCGGCAAGCTCTGTCTTGAAATCGAGAAGGGTCAATATCCTTAAGTTCAGGTAAGTCCAAAAGGTGCAAGTCCTGATTCAACACAATCCATGAAACGCTGCTTATTTATTACTGAATATTTTTCCTCGCACCAGACATGTCCTGTCTGAGGTGATTTCCCTGAAGGCAAGGTAGTCCTTGCTTTCGTGCACACAAAGCAGTGCCCTGTTTTTCTGACTTTCAGCGGCGTAAAGCAGGGCATTTGCCTCTTCCTTGCCATCTGGATACTGCGATGGTCGCACCATACTGTCCCGGGCGGAGGGCTCTGTCCTTCGGGTTTTGTGGCAAAACTGTATTTGCACTCCTCGCAAAAATTATACATAAATTCTTTAACCTGACAGAAAATCGGGAATTCGTATGCCGTTCTAAGCTCAACTGTTTCAGAAGGATTTGTATCTCTGCTGCTGTCTCAAAAACAGATTAAACTGAAATCTGTTCCCCCTATAAAACTTTATGCCCTTTATGCGGGGTTGTCAAGTATTTTTTTATAAAGCTACGGTGAAATCTTTATCAATACTTCTCCAATTCTCCTTATTCCCTCTTCAATGTTTTCAGCAGTGGCATTTGAGAAATTAAGGCGCATAGTATTCTTTCCGGAGCCGTCAGGGAAAAACTCCTGTCCCGGCACAAAAGCCACATTCTTCTCAATACAGCGCATAAGGATTTCCCTTGCATCATATCCTTCCGGCAATATAGCCCATATAAACATCCCGCCTGCAGGCTTATTCCATTTTGCTGATTTTGGGAAATATTTCTCCATTGCAGAAAGCATGCAGTCCCTGCGCTCCTTATACGTTCTTTTAAGCAGGCTGATATGTTCCTGATAGTTCCCGTTTTCGAGGTATTCGTTCACAATATACTGGCCAAACGTATTTGTGTGAAGGTCTGTGCCCTGTTTTACAATAGCAAATTTTTTGATAATTTCTTTATCAGCGATAACATAGGCTACGCGGAATCCAGGCGCAATTGTCTTTGAGAAAGAACTCATATAAATGAAGTTCTTGCTTTGTGCAAGGCTAAAAAGCGAAGGGAGTTTCTCTCCTTCAAATATCAATTCTCCGTAAGGGTCGTCTTCTATGAGCATGAAGTCATGTTTCCCCGCAATCTCAAGCAGCCTGTGTCTTCTATCCATGGGAATGGATGCGCCTGTAGGGTTCTGGAAATTCGGCATGAGATAGAGTAACCCGGGCTTATTTGTTTTCAGTTTCTTTTCCAATTCATCTGTCTGAATCCCTTTTTCATCAGATGGAATCGCTATGACATTCGCCTGAAAAAGCTGAAAAGCCTGCAGCGCGCCGAGATAGCTCGGAGTTTCAGTAAAAACTACCGTGCCCTTGTCTATATAGAGCTTTGATATGAGGTCAAGTCCCTGCTGAGAGCCCTGTGTGATAATGATATTTTCAATGTCAAGGTTTTTGTCTAATTTTTTTATTATCTTTTCCCTGAGCGGAATAATCCCTTCTGTTATAGAATACTGCAAGGCTGATGAGCCATGCCTTGAAAGCACCTTTACAACTGCATCACCAATCTCTTTAATTGGGAAAAGCTCAGGAGCAGGCAGCCCGCCTGCAAATGAGATTATTCCTGGCCTTGACATCAGCTTTAAAATATCACGGATAGCTGAACTTCTTAATCCGGCGATTCTTTCAGCGTACATTACGTCCTCCTTATTTTTAAGCACTTCTCCCCGCCAGGAGTCGTCCTTGACCTTATATGCCCTTTTTCATAAGCACTGTTTTACTAAGAAACACTTTCGGCCTTTCAACAGGTGTGAATCCGGCAGATCGAGCTTTCTTAATAGTTTCTTCAAATGCCGTCTTTGAGACATGGAATAAAGGCTCTGCTATCAAAACCTGTCCGTTTGGCTTGAGTATTGAGCTAATCTCATTAAAAAGTTGCTCTTGATTTGGCACTTCGTGAACCAGATAGAACGCGAGCACAAAATCAACACTATCTGACACGCCTATTTTGTTCTCTTCACACTTATGCAGCGTGATACGTTCCTCAAGTTCTGTCCCTCGAATCTTGTCTCTCAGTTTCTGCAACATTCCTTCCTGCAAATCAGAAGCAATAACCCGGCCTGATTTGCCGACCATTTGAGCCATGTCAATAGAGAAAAAGCCAGGTCCGCAGCCTATATCCAGAACGGTCATCCCTTCTTCAATATAGGGTTCCAGTATTTTTCGAGGGTTTTGCAACCATCTTCTGATTTTGTTATCAAGCATACCCGCTATCTCAACAGGGCATATACGATTTTTTTTATCGCTCATTATTTTTTCCTTTTATATTTAATTTTCGACTATACTTATATTCCCCTGAAATCCGCACAGAACACAGTTATCGCCCGACCGCCCAAATATACCCTGTCCTTGCCAACCCTCACCTTCAGAAATCCGCCCCTCTCAGAGACCTGATGTGCCATGAATTCGTCCTTCTTCAATCTCATCTTCCAGTAAGGCCCGAGACAGCAATGCGCAGAGCCTGTTACAGGATCTTCGGGAATGCCGTATGCAGGCGCGAAGAATCTGGAAACAAAATCAATCCCTGATTCACTTGAACTGCTCGTCACTATTATGCCCCTCGCTGCGATTTTTTTCAAAATCTCGAAATCAGGCTGAAGGCCTCGAACAATATCTTCGGATTCAACTTCAACAATATAATCCATGCGATTTTTCCCGACATAAACCGGCCTGACCTTTAGCCCCTCCATCAAGCCATGAGGCGCATCTGTTTCTTTGTCTTCTTCCAGAGGAAAATCAAGTTCAATGAAGTCATCCTTTTTAGAGGCCTTCAAAACCCCGCTCTTTGTAAAGAACCGTATTTCCTTTGTCTTATCTGCAATGCCTGTCTCATAAAGGATATGGGCGCTCGCAAGCGTTCCATGCCCGCAGAGGTCAACTTCTCTCTTTGGAGTAAACCACCTAAGATTAAACCCATCCTCTTTTTTGATTAAAAATGCTGTCTCGGACAGATTCATTTCTGCTGCTACATTCTGCATCCATGTGTCATCCTTTACTGTCGGCAGTATGCAGACGCCGGCAGGGTTGCCTGAAAATATTCTGTCCGTAAATGCATCAACCTGATAAATTTTCACTTTTTCTTCCTCCGTATATCGAGAATATCCCGTATTTGTAGAAGCAATCTACTTCCTGAAAGCCCATGCCTTTTAAGGCATCCAACTGGTCATCCAGTGTATCAGGCTTGTTGTCCTTATTATCCTTATATCTGCGGATAATATCGTCGCTAATGCTATCTGATATCCCGAATGCGGCTTTTCTATCATCCATCCATTCCTGCCATAATTTCAGATACCATGAATCAAGCGACTCATCAGACGCAAGCACAACGTCGATATTTACAAAATACCCGCCGTAGTTTAGCCATGAATATATCTTTCCGAACATCGAACTTTTCTCATCCGTTGTAAGGTGATGTATTGCAAGTGACGAAAATACGAGGTCAAAGCCCGGTTCAAAAAAGTCTTTCGCAAGCAGTTCCTGAAAGCTTGCCTTAATGAGCTGAACACTTTTAAAATCTTTAAGTCTTTCCCGTGTTTTTCTCAGCATATCAGCAGAGCCGTCAACAAGCGTAGCTGATATAGCGTCATCAACTTTCAAAAGCTCATGCGCAAGGATTCCATCTCCGCAGCCAAGATCGAGAATGCGGTTTGGCTTTCCTCTCAGGAAATGATTATAAAACGATACCAATAACCCAAACATTCTTCTGCGCTCAACAATATAGATATCCGCCTTATCAATATACTGTTGACTGAACCCGGCCTTAGCCCAGTTTGATTTATTAAATTCTGTCATAGTCACACCTCCAATATTAATCGTTAGCTTTAAGACAGCGGGCACAGCGCTTTCGCTCATTCTCGGCCCCGATAAATCGGGACCTCCGAGGTGAATTCTGTCCCGCCTGAAGGCTGGCAGAATTCAAAACCGCTCAAGTGCAATGCCCGCTGTCTATCCTGCATTCAAAATAAAAAGGCCACGGGGTTTATTCCGTGGCCTTTGAAGTTTTCTTATCCTATCCGATTAACAGTTAATAGAATCCCCCTTCAGCCACGGCACCTATATGCCAGGCGTTCTTAAGGACGGCCTTATTAATCGTCATCGAATTGTAAAACATGCTTTAAATATACTCCTCGCTTATTTTTGTGTCAAGGGGGGAATTGAAATTTGTAGCGTTTTATTCTATGTACATATTTGCTATAATATGAACATGGAGGCGAATATCTATGGGAACAGCTATCAGGGATAAGCATCTTAAAATTGACCAGAGGAAGATTGACAGGGCAAAACAGATTCTCGGCCTTAAAACAGAGACTGAGACAATCGAGAAAGCTCTGGACATAGTGATTAAGAAAAGCGCGGCGCTGGCGGGAAGAGAAAGGGTTGTTAAAAGAATTCTCATAAGAAGGGAAAAGATGAAAGCAATACCCGGAGATGTGACGGACTGGATAAGAGAAGCACGAGAGGAAAGAGACAAACGTTATGAATTTTAATATTGTAATAGACGCGAGCGTTGCCGTTAAATGGCATATAAAAGATGAATCCGAAGTTGAACAGGCCATTGAGATCCTTCTTGATTACAATTCGGGCAAGGTCGGGTTCATTGAGCCCCAACTGTTTTATTATGAAACTTCCAATGCCGTCAATGTCGCTGTCCAGAGAAAGAGAATAACCGAGGATGAGGGCAGGGACATCATAAAGGACATGTTGGAAATTGAAATGGCGGTTGTTGATAATTTTGAGTTAATACGCAATGCCTATAGTCTTGCAAGAAAATATAACATATCAGTTTACGATGCCATTTACCTTGAAACGGCAAAAGAAAACGGCACTCTTTTTTATACTGGCGACAGAAAATTTTATAATTCAATGAAGGGTAAAAAAGATTTTCTAAGATGGATTGGAGACTATAAGGGCATTGCCGATTAACATCGCCCTTACCGGCATGTCGAAGCCTTAGCTAAAAACTGCCCGTGATATAACTATTCTTACCGATTATTTTTGTGTCAAGGGGGGAAAGAACTTCTGTGCTTTTGCTCTATGGACTATTGAGGCGCTGGCCCTGTTTTTTCTTTTTCATTTTTTTATGTCTTCTTTTATTTCCTGTGAGCTGCATTGTTGCCATGCATCCCAGCCGTCGTTTTCCAGTTCGTGAATGATTATTTTCTCTTCTTCAACATCATAAATCCAATAAGCACTATAATGTGGATTAAAAGGAATATTAATGTAAATGAGCTTAGGATTAATCCACTTGACGGAAATAGGACGCCAATCATATTTTGGAACGCTCAGCTCAAGACTGTATTCTCGACCAACGAAAACAATTACTGTGGAATCATCTTTTTTCCATAAGAAGTAGTAAATGCCCTCGCTTGGTGATGTCTTATGTCGTGATTCTTTAGCCGAAGGGTTCTTGACTTTTTTGACCATGAGTAAATTTTCATCTGGAACGTCTGAAAATATCGGTTGCTGTGCTTTCAGCCTGCGAAGCCAATCACATATGCTTTCTTCAGCTTGAACAGCCGATACAGCATTAAGAACGATCATGATGGTGAGAAGCAGTACAGGGTAGATTGTTTTCATGTTTGTTGCCTTATTCATTATTGGTTCGAACGATTCAAATGAGGCGCAGGGGCACAGGCCAAAAACTGAAAACCAATAAGCGTTATTCCCTGTCGCCTCGATTTTGTTGTTGTGCCTCGAAGTTCTTTTTAATGAAAGCCTCAATTGATTTAAAAATGTCTCCACCGGTCTGATCAGTTTCAATTTCATTTGGCATTTCTTCCCATTTAATTATTGTTCCAGAATCTGGTATTAATGCCTTTGCCGTTATTAGAATGCCGTCCTTCCCGTCCCAAATGAATCTTACGCGATACTTCCGCTTCCCCAAAATGAGTAGCCAACTTCCAAATGAAAGCATGTCATAAGAATGTTCGTAGATTGCAATGCCATCCTCTGATAGTTTTTCAGCCAGTGAATGAACCTGCCGCGCATGCTCCAAAAAGCTATTAGCATCTTTATTTATCATTTAATTTGTAGGCACAACAATTACTATACGAACTGTCGTATTTTTCTAAAACTGTCTAAAATATAGCATATCCGAAAGATTTTTCAAATGGAGAAATCGCATAAAATCAATGCGGGATATTTTCACTATGTCGTATTCTATGATATTATGGATAAAAAACTAAATGGCGGAAAATATGGCAAAATCGTCTGACGCTAACAAAGAGACACTCCCTGACATTCAGCTTGTCTTGACGGAGCGGCGACTATATTTTCTTATGGACTTAACAGCATTATCAATTTTCTGTTCGCTTAGACCTGCTTTTTTAGCAGCTATTCGCACAGCAGAAAGCGCATTGTCGAATTTTTTTGTCCAGTTTTTTCCTTTAGCCGAAGTCATCGTTCTCCTCTCTTAATCTGTATTTTAGATTTCCTTAATTTAAGAGAAAAGTCAAGGGGAACTTTGTTTCACCCCCAACGTCTGCCGGACAATCCCATGTTATAATTCTTCAGGTGATTCTCGTGGACACTATCGAAAAACTTAAAATCCTCTCTTATTTTTCCCTTTTCAAATATTTCGAGAAATTCTCTGACATTCACAAGCCTGTCTTCTAATCTTGTCATTCCGGCTTGCCCCGTGCGAAGATTTGCTTCTATCGGGGCTTGTCCGGTCATCCTCGGCGACTCGGTGGGGCGAGAATCTTTCTGATTGCCCTCCAGAAGGATTCCCGACGCGCTTCTCTTGCGGGAATGACAGCAAAAGAAGTTATTCCTGTCTGCCATTGCAGCACAAAGCCCTTGTCAAGGTTTTTATGGCTGTGTTATCCTTTAAGGGTTTGAAAGACTGTAGAATTCTGGAGGAAAGATGAAGGTTCTGGTAAGCGACAAGATCTCGGACAAAGGTGTCGAGATACTTAAAAAAGCAGGGTTAACAGTTGATGTGAAGACAGGGATGAAGCCGGATGAGCTCAAGGCATGTATCGGTGAATATCACGGGCTTGTAATAAGGAGCGCAACAAAGGTCACGGCAGATATCATTGATGCCGCTAAAAGCCTGAAGGTCATTGGCAGGGCCGGCTCCGGCCTTGATAATGTGGATAAGGCAGCAGCATCTAAAAAAGGCATTGTTGTGATGAATACTCCCGGCGGGAATACGATAACAACGGCAGAGCATACAATTGCCATGTTATTTGCGCTTGCAAGGATGATACCGCAGGCAACTGCCTCCATGAAGGCAGGCCAATGGGAAAAGAAGAAGTTTATGGGAGTTGAGCTTTTTAACAAGACCCTCGGCATTGTAGGCCTTGGAAATATAGGCAATCAGGTTGCAAAGAAGGCGCAGGGCCTTGAGATGATGGTTATAGCATATGACCCGTTTTTGAGCGAAGACAGGGCAAAGGCGCTTGGAATTGAAAAGGTTGAACTTCCCGAGCTTTTCAGCAGGGCGGATTTTATCACAATACATACCCCGATGACTCCGGAGACAAAAAATCTGATTAATGCAGAGACTATCAGGAAGATGAAGGACGGCGTAAGGATTATCAATTGTGCAAGGGGCGGGATAGTTAATGAAAAAGATTTATATGAAGCGCTGAAAAGCGGCAAGGTTGCCGGAGCAGCCCTTGATGTTTTTGAAAAAGAACCTGCAGGGCCGGATAATCCATTGCTTGGCCTTGATAACGTCATATGCACGCCGCATCTGGGCGCAGCAACAGAAGAGGCGCAGGAGAATGTTGCGATTGCAGTAGCAGAGCAGATAGCAGACTACCTTGTCAGGGGGACAATCAGAAATGCCGTAAACTTCCCGTCAATACCTGCAGACCAGGTGGCAAGGCTTCAGCCATATCTTAGTCTTGCTGAGAAACTTGGAAGTTTTGCTGCCCAGATCTATGAGGGGGGCATTACAGGCGTAACAATAGAATATCTGGGTGAAGCAGCAGAATTGAACACAGCCCCTGTTACTATTGCAGCCCTTAAAGGACTGCTAACCCCTATTCTTGAAGAGACAGTTAATTTCGTGAATGCCCCTTTTATTGCCAAGGAGCGCGGGATAGAAGTTAAGGAGACAAAAAGCGATGATGCCGGCGATTATCAGAGCATTCTTGCATTGAGGATAAAGACAAAAGAGAAAGAGAGATACTTTGCAGGAACCCTGTTCAGCAAAAAAGATCCGAGGATTGTGCGGATTGACAGCTTTGCAGTGGAGATAGTGCCTGAAGGAATAATGCTCATGATATACAATAATGATAAGCCGGGTGTGATAGGGAATCTCGGCTCATTCTTTGGCAAAAACAATATAAACATAGCGCGTATGTATTTTGGAAGAGAGAGCGCCGGAGGCATGGCAATTTCTGTGATGAGTATTGACAGCCCCATTACACCCGGCAATCTGGAAGAGATAAAAAAGATGCCGAATGTCCTCTCTGCAAAACTGCTGAACCTTTAATTAAATTAAATAAGTGAAGAGGTAAGAAAATGGCTGTTATAGTTATTGTTGGCGCCCAGTGGGGCGATGAAGGCAAGGGAAAGATTGTTGATGTGCTCACGGAAAAGGCTGATGGCGTAGCAAGGTATCAGGGAGGTCACAATGCAGGCCATACTGTTGTAATAAAAAATGAAAAGTTTGTGCTGCATATTATTCCGTCAGGGATCCTCCATAAAGGGAAGACTTGCATAATAGGCAACGGCGTGGTTGTGGACCCTGCATTTCTTATTGAAGAGATAGACGAGTTAAAGAAAAGGGGCATAGAGGTAGGGGAAAATCTTTTTTTAAGCAAGAACGCTCATCTCATAATGCCTTACCATACTGCAATTGAAAGAGAACAGGAAAGGCTTAAGGGTTCAAAAAAAATAGGCACAACAGGCAGGGGCATCGGGCCTGCTTATGTTGATAAAATAGCAAGGACAGGCCTGAGGGTAGGAGACCTTCTTTATCCTGAGGTATTCAGGGAAAAGCTGAAAATTAATCTCTCAAGTGTAAATAATCTTCTCAAGGCTCTTTATAATGCCGGAGGATTTGATTTGGAAAATGTGTATAAAGAGTACATGGGGTATGCGGACAGGCTTTCAGGGCATATTGCCGATACAGACGTTATTATCAATAAGATGATTGATGAAAATAAGAATATGGTGCTTGAAGGCGCTCAGGGCACTTTGCTTGATGTGGACCACGGCACATATCCTTATGTTACATCCTCCAGCGCCAGCGCCGGCGGCGCATGCACAGGACTCGGCGTCGGGCCTACAAAGATAACAAAGGTTATAGGCGTTGTTAAGGCATACACTACAAGGGTGGGCGAGGGGCCCTTCCCGACTGAGATAAAAGATTCCCTTGGAGAAAAAATCAGGGAAAAAGGCGGCGAGTACGGCGCAACCACAGGCAGGCCGAGGAGATGCGGATGGCTCGATATGGTGGCGCTGAAATATTCCATAAGGGTGAATGGATTCACCGGGCTTGTAATAACAAAACTTGATATCCTTGACGGACTTGAAAAGATCAGGATGTGCACCTCATATAAATGTGATGGCATACTCCATGAAGAATTTCCAAAAGAGCTGAGCGTGCTGGAAAGATGCGAGCCTGTTTATGAAGAGGTCGCGGGCTGGAAAGAGAATACAAGCGGCATAAAGAATTTTGAAAAACTTCCGGGGGCGGCCTGGGAGTATATCAGAAAGATAGAGAGTATGCTCAACACCAAGATTCAGATTATCTCTTCGGGTCAGAAGAGGGATGAACTTATCATGCTGCATGAGCCGTTCTGATGTCAAAAAGGCAGTTCAACCGCCACACAAAAAGACTTGAAACTGTATTCGTGACAGGCACAGACAGATACAGTGGAATAACGAGTGACGTTTCCGATGGCGGGTTATTTATAAGAACCAGGAATCCTTTTGCTCCTGGAAGCATACTTGGCATAGAGATTTATTTGCCTGACGGTAAAACTTCAAAGCTGAAAGGAAGAGTGAAAAGGGCCATAAAAACCCAAATCGCCGTCCTTAAAAATGGCATGGGCATCGAGTTGATAGAAAAAGATTCAAATTATATAAACTTTGTCAAGGGAATCAGGGATAGTGAAAACGGGGAGACCGCATCTAATGCAGGCAAAAATCATGAGCCTCTTCCGGCACATCTCATAATAGCCTGTGCGAACTGCAGGGCCAAGAACAAAGTTGCAAGGGAAAAACTTTCACTCAACCCAAGGTGCGGCAAGTGTGGGACGTCATTAAGAGCAGAGGATATAGCTTAGCCTCAGGGCTCTTAAATTCAATTTACCCTTCAATATGCCCCTTGTGCAAGAAGCATTCTGACAGTTATTCTCATTCTCCAATATGCAAAAGCTGCTGGGAAGGGATTGAGCGATATTCAGGGCCTTCATGCAGAATATGCGCAACTCCTTTCGTATCGGAATATGCGACTATATGCAAGGAGTGCATGAAGAATGAACCTCCATTTTCTGTGGTGTTGAATTACGGGATTTACTCCGGCGCTCTGGCAGAGGCAATCCATCAGATGAAGTTCTATGGAGTAAGAAGGCTTGCAGCGCCCTTGGGGAAACTGCTTTTAATGCTTGAAATACCTGAATACGACGCTATAGTTCCTGTTCCTCTAAGCAGGAAGGGGTTGAGAGAAAGGGGATTTAATCAGACGCTTCTTGTGTCAAGGGTGCTTTCAAAAGAATTAAAAATCCCATTGCATATTGATATGCTCTTCAAGAGAAAAGACACGCCCCCGCAGATCGGGCTCAATGCAAAAGGACGCATGAAAAATATTAAGGGCGCGTTTGAGGTCAATGGCAAGATAAATAACCTGAGGCTTCTATTATTTGATGATGTGATGACAACAGGCGCGACAGCAAGGGAGTGCTCAAAAACACTAATCAAGGCCGGCGCAAAAGAGGTGGTTGTGATTACACTTGCGCGGTCGAGCATGGTGTGAATTCGAGATTTAGCGACAATAGGATAAGCCTCTCGCTCATTCTCGGGCTTCGCCCTCCGAGGTTTTGCCTCGCCTTTATTATCTGATTTTTTTACTGTAGGAATTGCGTGGAAAAAAGCCGCTGCGAGACTTATCCTATTATCTGCCGTTATGCTATAATCTGCGAAATGTCTGATAAGGATATTTTCAGGGAAAAACTTCAAAGCTTAATCTCAAAGTTCGAGAAGGACAAGACACACTATCTTTCAAAAGGCTATCCGGAAGCGCAGGTAAGAATAGATTTTCTTAATCCATTCTTTGAGGCCCTCGGCTGGGACATAGAAAACAAGGCGCATAAGGCGCCGCATGAGCG
>CAKKPR010000307.1 GCA_919901705.1 Thermodesulfovibrionales bacterium
ATCTCGGCTATATTGTTAAGTTTCTTGAAAGAAACAGGCTATCAAAGAAAAAAATAAACGCTTTATAAGATGGCGCGAGGTCGTGCAGTAGGGAAAGTCATATTGGGGGAAGAAGTAAGCAGAAAATAATCTTGACAAGTATGATATTTTAACATATGATAATATCATACTTATTTATCATACATAGTTACAGGAGGATAATATGGGGAAAACAAGGGTCACCATAACGGTAGATGAGGTTCTGGTAAAAGAAGTGGACCTTGCGGCTGTAAAACATCATGAGAACCGAAGTCATATTATGGAAAAAGCTCTCAGATACTGGCATCGCCGACAAAAAGAGTTGGAATTAACAAAAGGTTATCAGGCTATGGCCAAAGAGGACAAGGAAACTGCTGAGGCCAATCTTTCCGCAGGGATAGAGGTTCTAAAATGAGCGAAAAGGTCTGCTGCAGGGGGGAAATATGGATGGTTAATTTTAATCCAGGCCGGGGGAGTGAACAGAAAGGGATTCGTCCTGCCCTTATAATTCAAAACGATATAGGTAACCGGCACGCTAACACCACTATAGTTGCGGCCATCACTGCTACCATAAAAAAATACCCGGTAACTGTAGTTTTGGATGAACACGATGGCGGGGGACTTAAAAAGCAATCTATGGTCAATATGGCTCAAATTTTGACTATAGACAAAGAACGTTTGATGAAGAAACTCGGTCATCTAAAAGCCGAAACAATATCGGAAGTAGATGAGGCGATCAAAAACAGCCTTGACCTTAAATGAACAGGGAAAAAGGATAGAAGGAAAACATAAAAAACATTGCAAACAGAATACCTCCTGTGATAGATTACATTTAAGGAACAGGAGACATTATGAGCGTAGACACCTTAAAAATTTATGAGATACTGAGTTCAAGCCTCCCGGAGGCTCAAGCAAAAGCAGTTGCTAAGGCTATTAACCAAGCGATAGAGGCAGATACAGAGAGAAAAAAAGAACTACTTGCTACCAAAGAGGATTTGGCTAACCTCAGGGCAGAACTGAAAGAAGATATCGCTAATGTTAAGGCTGAACTGATCAAATGGATGTTTATATTCTGGATTAGTCAGATAGGCGTAATCAGCGGCATCATCTTTGCAATGCTTAAGCTTTATTTCAAATAGCTTTTTGCCCGCAAAAAATCAAGACCATCCAAATCAATACCATCCGCCGACGCAAGGTCATGCAGTAAAACCGGGAATATTTATCACAATCCTCCCCCCTTATCTTGTAAAATAATCAAATGCCTTATCTATGGGTAATATTTGCATTAATCTCCGCATTCACTCTTGCAACAAGCGATGCGCTTACAAAGAAGGCGCTTAAGGACAGCAATGAATATCTTGCTGCATGGTTCAGGCTTTTCTTTTCTTTGCCGCTTTTATTGGCTATTCTATTCTTTATCCCGGTGCCTCAACTGGACAAAGAGTTTTTCAGGGCCTTTTTCATAGCCCTGCCTGTTGAGATAATAACAATCATCCTTTATATAAAAGCCCTGAAGGTTTCTCCCATGAGCCTTACCCTTCCCTTCCTTGCCTTAACACCTGTGTTTTTAATTTTCATTTCCTATTTCATAGTCGGAGAAAAAGTATCCTTTTGGGGAGGCACAGGTATTTTCCTGATAGCGGCAGGGAGCTATATATTAAATATCAGCGAGATAAAGAAGGGGCTTTTTGAACCATTTAAGGCAATAACAAAGGAAAAGGGTTCTGTATTTATGATATGTGTTGCCCTGCTCTACAGCTTTACAGCATCATTCGGAAAAAAGGCAATAGAACATTCTTCGCCTTTATTTTTTGCAGTAACCTATTTCATGGCCCTGACTGTTTTTTTTGCGCCAATAGCTTTCTGGATGGCGAGGAATGACCTAAAAAATTTTATCAGGGAAAAACAATTCAGGGGATTGTTCCTGCCAGGTATTTTTTATGCTGTTATGGCTAGCTCCCACATGCTGGCCATGAAGCTTACTAAAGTGGCTTATATGATATCAGTGAAGAGGCTGAGCCTGATTATAGGGATAATGTACGGCTACTTCCTTTTTAAAGAAGAAAACATAAGGGAAAGGCTTCTCGGCGCAATATTAATGTTTATTGGTTTTGTGATGGTTGTAACGGCAGCATGACAAGTAAATGATTCAACTTATCTAAGACAAAGCATTGTGTTTGAGCGGTTTTATTTTGCCGATAGTCCAACAACCCCCTTCATCCCCCTTTGCTAAGGGGGAATTCAAGAGTCATAAAGAGGTAAAATTCCTCGGAGCGAAGCGAGAATGAGCGAAAACATTATGCTTTGTCTTCAGTTCACTCTTTCAGTTTCCGGTTAGTTTAATAGCTGGTTATGCTGCCGGCTCTGCTACCGGATATACACTAATCTTAAGAGTATCGCGGTTCTTTCTCTCGAATGCGACTGTACCGTCAACCTTGGCAAAAAGCGTGTCATCAGTGCCTTTGCCGACATTCTGGCCGGGGTGAAATTTCGTGCCTCTCTGCCTCACAATGATATTACCTGCGCGTACAACCTGCCCGCCGAATATTTTAACGCCAAGGCGCTGCGCCTCGCTGTCACGGCCATTCCTTGAACTTCCTACGCCTTTTTTATGTGCCATCTTATCCTCCGACCACTATATCTTTTATCTTCAATGTTGTATATTGCTGCCTGTGTCCATTGGTCTTTCTGTATACTTTTCTCGGCCTCTGTTTGTGGATGATAACTTTTTTCCCCTTTCCGGAACCAACAACCTCTGCCTTAACCTCAGAGCCTTTAATATACGGCGTTCCGGTTATGTTCTTATCATCCGTAACTATTGCAAGCACCTTATCCAGTGTAACGGCAGCGCCTGTCTCTGCAGGCAATTTTTCTACATTTATATTGCCTCCTGCAAGGACCTTATACTGCTTTCCGCCTGTTTCTATAATCGCATACATGATTAATTTCCCTCCAAAGTGTGATGTTTATTAAACACTATTTTTCATGGAAAAGTCAAGAGAAGATGGTAAGAAGGGTGTGCGTCACAAAAGTGGGTTAATGTATTTTGCTCTTTTTTTT
>CAKKPR010000308.1 GCA_919901705.1 Thermodesulfovibrionales bacterium
GCCCTTTTTAAAAACGGCAATGCAAAATCGGGCGTTATATATAACGCCCCTACAGGTAATTATTTTTCGGCAATATCACCTCAGCAATATTCATTATCTGTTGTTATACGTTCCTACAAATCTGCTGTTACCAGGCTATGTAATCGTAACAATTTGATGTGTCAATGGCAGCGAAATTATTACGAACACATTATCCGCAGTGAAATAGAATTGAATAAAATAAGAGAATACATTATCAACAATTCTTTAAATTGGGAAGCTGATGAAAATTATAAAGACTAATAAAATCCTTATCTGCGGTCCTATTTCTTCTCCATCACTATCTTATGTTTTAAAAGCGATATCTCTTTTATGTCTCCCTCAAATACCTTTTGCTCTCCAAAGAGGTTCCTGAGCAATACTTTCCCCTGCTCAGGCAGTATTACATCAACATTTTCAAGGTAGAGTTCTTCTTTGCCGTCTTTGAATATATATGCATTCACGTCACACATTTTCATTCTCCCTTCTTTCCAGACTATTTTAAGAAAGTATAAAGCAAATGGATAGAAGATGGCGAGGGGGGGTAAGGCTTGGTGTTTTAATGTGCTATAATATTGCTTCAATAATGGAGAAAGATTTGAAAAAAAATTCTGAGACACTGGATGACATAATACCGCTGTGCCCGCTCTGCGGAAGAGAGCTGGATAAAAACAAGATTAATGCTCAGGGCGGATGGAAATGCAAGTGTGGTGAATTCATTCCAAAGAGTTTGGCAGTAAACCCTTTTGAGGGCTGCACCCACGGCCTTAACTGCAACTGTGGGAGAGAGAAAAGGAAATGAAAAAAGGTTATTTCGGAAAATATGGCGGAAGGTTTGTTCCTGAGACCCTGATGCCGGCGCTTATGGAGCTGGAGAAGGCTTATCTGGAATCAAAAAAAGACAGGGATTTTCAGAAAGAACTCATACATCTTCAGAAAACCTATATCGGAAGGCCGACTTCCCTGTATTTTGCAAAAAGATTGACAGAACACCTTGGCGGCGCAAAGATATATTTAAAGAGAGAGGACCTCGCGCATACAGGGGCCCACAAAATCAATAATGCAATAGGCCAGGCATTGCTTGCAAAGAAAATAGGCAAGAAAAGACTGATTGCCGAAACAGGAGCCGGGCAGCATGGTGTTGCAACTGCAACAGGCGCTGCACTTATCGGGCTTGACTGTGATGTGTATATGGGCACAGATGATATGAAAAGACAGGCCTTGAATGTATTCAGGATGAGGCTCCTTGGCGCAAGGGTCATTGAGGTTTCCATAGGCTCAAGGACCTTAAAGGACGCCATTAATGAAGCGTTGAGAGACTGGACAACAAATGTAAACACAACGCATTATGTCCTCGGGACTGTCTTTGGCCCGCATCCATTTCCTTCAATGGTAAGGGACTTCCAGTCGGTTATCGGAAAAGAGGCAAAGAAGCAGATAATGCAGGCTGAAAAAAGACTTCCTGATTATCTGGTTGCCTGTGTTGGCGGTGGAAGCAATGCCATGGGGCTGTTCCATGAATTTCTGGGGGACAATATAAAGATGATTGGCGTTGAGGCAGGAGGAAAGGGAATAGATACAGGAGAGCATGCTGCAAGATTTGCAGGAGGCTCTGTCGGAGTTTTTCAGGGATGCAAGACATATCTGCTTCAGGATGACAACGGCAATGTTCTTGGAACGCATTCTGTCTCCGCCGGCCTTGATTATGCCTCTATCGGGCCTGAACACCCTTTTTTAAGAGACCTTGGAAAAGTTCAGTATACTTATGCAACTGACGATGAGGCATTGGCTGCATTTGAACTTCTCTCAAAAACAGAGGGGATAATCCCTGCGCTTGAATCTGCACATGCAGTTGCAGAGGCAGTGAAGCTTGCGCCGAAACTATCCGGGGATAAGCTTATTATTGTCAATCTCTCCGGCAGGGGAGATAAGGATGTTCAGCACGTAGCGGCAATTAAGGGGATATCTCTGTGAACAGAATCGAAAGGACCTTCAAGGAGTTAAAGTCCCTGAATAAAAAAGCATTCATCCCTTACATAATGGCAGGAGACCCTTCAGTTGAAAGAACCAAGGAACTGGTCCTCGTCCTTGAGGAATGCGGCGCAGACATAATTGAATTAGGCGTGCCATTTACAGACCCTTTGGCAGACGGGCCGACTATACAGAGGGCCGCAGAGAGGGCCTTAAAAGAAGGAGTTACATTAAAAGGCGTCCTGGCGCTTGTAAAGGATTTAAGGACAAAGACCCGGGTCCCTCTGGTTTTAATGACATATTATAATCCTGTATTTAAATATGGCGAAGAGCGATTTGTCAAAGATGCAAAGGACGCAGGTGTTGAGGGTGTTATAATCCCTGACCTTCCGCCTGATGAGGCAGGAGAGCTTATAAAGACAGCGAAGAAAGCAGACCTTGCCACAATATTCCTGCTTGCGCCGACATCAACAGAAGACAGGATAAAAAAGGTTGCAACTGCATCGAGAGGTTTTATATATTATGTCTCGATGACAGGCATTACAGGCTCACAAATCTTGCTTGACGGCTCTATAGAGAAATCAATAAACAATATCCGCAGGATTACAGATAAGCCGGTAGCAGTCGGGTTTGGCATTTCAACGGCGGAGCAGGCAAGGGCAATTTCAGGCATCTCTGACGGCGTGATTATTGGCAGCGCAATAGTAAGAAAAATCCAGGAAGCCCCGGAAGGACTAAAGGATTTTATTCTTAAACTCAGGGAGGCTGTGAGATAACTGTATGCCGGATAAAAAGCTTGACCAGCTTAACACCCTGATTGAGTTGACGGCCTTGATTAACTCTACCCTTGATACAGGAGAGATAAGGAAAAGGGCTATTGAGGCTGCAACAAAACTTGCCGGCGCAGAGGCGGGAAGCCTTCTTGTAATAGACAGGGATACAGGGGAACTTTTCTTCGAAGTGGCCCTTGGAGATAAGGGAGAAAGACTCAAAGAGATACGGCTTAAAAAAGGGGAAGGCATAGCAGGCTGGGTTGCTGAAAAAGGAGAACCGCTTATAATACAGGATGTCCAGTCAGACCCGAGGTTTTTCAGGGATGCTGACAACAAGAGCAAATTTTTCACAAGGGATATGATATGTGTCCCTGTAAAGACAAAGGATAAAATTCTCGGAGTGCTTCAGACAATAAACAAAAAAGCCGGCACCTTCAATGAGGAGGATGCAGAGATACTCAGCGCCCTTGCCAATCAGGTGGCTGTTGCAATAGAAAATGCAAATCTATATCAGGAGCTTAAAGATGCATTTTATGGCACAGCACAGGCCCTTGCAGAGACAATTGAAAAAAGAGACCCATACACAGGAGGCCATACAAAAAGGGTAATGAATTACAGCCTTGCCATAGGACGCATGCTCGGCCTCAACAGGGCGGAGCTTGAAAACCTTAAACTTTCTGCAATACTCCACGATATTGGAAAGATCGGCGTAAGAGACAGCGTTCTTCTCAAGGAGAGCAGGCTTGACCCTGCGGAGCTTGAGGCCATGAATATGCATCCAAAGTATGGCTCTGATATACTAAGCCATGTTAAGCAGCTTAAGGATGTTATACCTGGGATGAGAGGCCACCATGAAAAATATGACGGCACAGGTTATCCTGACGGGTTGAAAGGCAGTGAGATACCACTTACAGCAAGGATTATTGCAGTTGCCGATACATTCGATGCCATGACAACTGACAGGCCGTACAGAAAAGCCCTTAGCGCTGAATCTGCCTTTGAGGAACTGAGGAAATATGCCGGCAGACAGTTTGACCCGGCAGCCGTTGAGGCATTTTTTACAGCATGGTCAGAGATCCGCAGAGGCGGAAAGGAAATGGAGATAATACTATGAAAGTCAAAGTTCTCGGTTTTTCAGGAGCAGAATTCCCGGGGTTTCATCCTCCCGGATTTCTGATTAACGGCAGTTTGCTGCTTGATGCCGGAACCATCGGCGCCTCCCTGTCTGAGAATGCCCAGTGGAAGATACGCCATATTATTATAACCCATGCCCATCTCGACCACATTAAAGGAATCCCGTTCCTTGCAGACAATATAATCATAAAAAATAAGGGGCACAAGGTTACAGTTATAGGGATTGCGCCTGTGCTGAAGACACTGAAAAACAATCTTTTAAATAATAAGGTGTGGCCGGATTTTACGGTAATACCAAGCCCCCAAAATGCCGTGCTTAAATTCGTAGAGATAAAAATAGGCGAGACGATTAAGGTCAACGGGTACAAGGTAACAGCATACAGGGTCAATCATTCTGTCCCTGCATCAGGATATGTTGTCGAAGACAAGAAGGGCAGAAGGCTCCTCTATACAGGGGATACAGGGCCGACAAATGCTATATGGGAAAAGGCGTGCAGTGTAAGAATACACCGCGCTATAATAGAGGTCTCTTTTCCGAATAAGATGGAGGTTATGGCCATAGAGACAGGGCACCTTACTCCTAAACTTCTCAGGAAAGAGATAGAGAAGATGAAGATAATTCCTGATGGAATACTGATAACCCATCCCAAGCCCCAGCATATCAAGACTATAAGGGCTGAGCTCAAGAGACTGAGGATGCCTGACATCAGACTGCTCAAAGACGGCGAGGTAATAAATATCTGATGTGGTTTAAAAAAACAAAAGAATCAAAAATACAGAAGAAGGTTAAAATCCCCGAAGGCCTCTGGGTAAAATGCGAGAACTGTAAGGAGATCGTCTACAAAAAAGAGATAGACAAAAACCTTAAGGTATGCCCCAAATGCAATTACCATTTCAGGATAAGCGCCAAAGAGAGAATAAAACTCCTTACCGACGAAGGAACTTTTATAGAGTTTAATGCAGATATAACCTCAGGAGACCCGCTGAATTTTAAGGACACCATGCCTTATCCTGAGAGGATAAAGGAAAACCAGAAAAAGAGCGGCCTTAATGAAGCAGTAATTTCAGGCGAGGCTCTCATAAACGGGCATCCAGTTGTTTTTGCCATAATGGATTTTTCATTTATGGGCGGAAGCATGGGCTCTGTCGTCGGAGAAAAGATTGCAAGCGCCGCTGAAACAGCGCTTGAAAAAGAAGTGCCGTTGATATGCGTTGCTTCATCCGGTGGCGCGCGCATGCAGGAAGGGATTTTTTCCCTTATGCAGATGGCAAAGGTTTCTGCGGCAATAGGAAGGCTCAAAGACAACGGCGTCCCGTATATCTCGGTTGTTGCAGATCCTACATTCGGAGGCGTTGCCGCAAGTTTTGCCACACTCGGAGATGTGATAATCGCTGAACCCAGAAGCCTCGTTGGATTTGCAGGCCCCCGTGTTATCGAACAGACGATGAAACAGCAGCTCCCTGACAATTTTCAGAGGGCGGAGTTTCTTCTTGAACACGGGTTGATAGATATGGTCGTGAACAGGGAAGATATGAAGGCCACGCTCACAAAACTTATCGAATTCCTTTTGTAGGAAATTTCTGCCTTAACAGGGCTTGACAAATCTTTTGGGAAGTTATACGTTTATAATAAATCGTATAACTTTTTTGGCATAATTACAAATTAGTGGGTCTGTTTTGAAGGATGGCGAGCACAATTTTGTG
>CAKKPR010000309.1 GCA_919901705.1 Thermodesulfovibrionales bacterium
TCTCATAAATCTCATTTTCATGTTAAGGAGAATTCTTTATAGTTGACTCCTTTTAGTTTGATTTTCATGCAGGAAGCTGCTCTCTGCTGTCCTATTCAAACCGTACCACTTTTTTAAATGGCTTGCAAGTAAAATTTTGCAGCTGAAACCCTTTGAAAAATCAGGGATAAATCTTCCCCATAAACTCAATCCATATCGGAAGGGCAGCCCTGGAACCTGTTTCTTTTACGCCGATTGGCTTGTGGTCATCCCTGCCAACCCAGACGCCAGCAGCGAGCCTGTCGTCAAATCCTATAAACCATGCATCTGTATAATCATTTGTTGTGCCTGTTTTTCCATAAACAGGCCTCTTTAGTTCTTTAGCGCTCATGGCAGTCCCTTCTTCCACAACAGCCCTGAGCAATATCTTTATCTCTTTCACTTCCTCTTCTGACAAAAGGTCTTCCATAACAGGCCTTGCCTCCTCTATGACTATTCCATCCCTGTTCAGTATCCTTTCGTATAATACCGGCTTTGCCCTGCGCCCTGAAGCAAATACTGAATAAGCCGAGACCATCTCTAACACATTCACATCAGAGGCCCCTATAGCCAGAGACATATAGGGCAGAAGTTCACTCTTAATCCCAAGTCTCTTTGCCATTTCAATAACGTTATTTATTCCAATTTTATCTGCAAGCCTCACAGTGGCGGCATTAAGGGAATGGGCCAGGGCGGTCTTCAGGGTAACGTTTCCATAGTATTTGCCGTCATAGTTTTTGGGAGACCACAGCTGCCCGGGCCTTGAACCCTTAAACGATACAGGTGAATCATCTATTTTGTCCCTTGATGTCATGCCATCTTTAATTGCAGTAATATAAACGATTGGTTTGAATGCAGAACCAGGCTGTCTTGATGCATTTACCGCCCTGTTAAACTGGTTCTTCCAGAAATCAACTCCTCCGACCATAGCCTTTATATGCCCTGTCCTTACGTCTATTGCTATAAGCGCTGCCTCTACTCCTGGTCTTGTACGTTTTTCTATGGCGGGGATCCATTTCTTTACTGCTCCTTCTGCTTTCTGCTGCAAGCTGAAGTCCAGGGTCGAATAAATTTTATACCCTGCAATGTACAGCTCATTGCCATATTTTGCTTCAAGGTCCTGCCGCAGAGTTTCTACAAAATAAGGCGCGTCATATCTTCTGAAATTGGGGGTTGCCGGCAGAGGAAACTTTTCAGCTTCTGCGAATTGAGACTCAGTTATAAATTTATGTTTCAGCATATCTTTTAAAACCCGCCCCCTTCTTTCCCCTGCCTTTTCCGGATTTCTGAAGGGAGAATATAGAGAAGGCGCCTTTGGAAGTGATGCAAGAAGCGCTGCCTCGCCCAGGTTTAGTTCACTGACCGGCTTGTTGAAATAGGTCTGGGCTGCTGCCTCAATGCCATATGCCCTTGTCCCGAAATAAGCCTGGTTAAGATACAGTCCCAGTATCTCATCCTTGGTGTAGTGCTTTTCTATCTGGATGGAAAGGGCAGCTTCCTTGATCTTTCTTTTTATGCTCCTGTCAGGTTTTAAAAAAAGCATCTTTGCAAGCTGTTGTGTTATAGTGCTTCCGCCCTGAACAATGCTTCCAGCCTTAATGTCCTGATAGAAGGCCCTGACAACCCCTATGATGTCAACCCCGGGGTGCCTGTAAAATCTTATGTCTTCCACAGATACAAACGCCTTCTTCACATGCTCGGGGATTCTGTAATGAGGGATAAAGGTCCTTCTTTCGATGTAAAATTCTGCTATCAGTTTTCCGTCAGCGGAATAAACCCGGGAGGACTCTATGGGTGCATATTCCTCAAGCGCCTTTATGCTTGGCAGGTCAGATACTGTCCAGTAGAAGAATCCGATAATACTGCCTGTAACAATAGAAAATACAGTAAGTATTATAAAAAGAATCCTTGCCCTTGATGCCGTGCCCTT
>CAKKPR010000310.1 GCA_919901705.1 Thermodesulfovibrionales bacterium
CTTTGGCAAAGAGGGATTAGGGGAGATTTTTCAATCTTTCGCCTCGTATCGCCGATGAGGATTGCGCAGTATTTATCCGGTTTTAAAACCCTGAAGCACTCCCTTGCGATTAGCTCAATACTGATTTTTATTTCAAAATTTTCATTATTTCGATATTATCCGTTTCTGTCAGCACATCAATCACCCGCTTTTTCCATCTTGAAGGCATCCCGTCAAGCATGCTTTTTATTTCGCCTTCGTCTCCTTTCCTCACGAGTGCTGTTAAAACCGCTAATGCTTCCTTTCTGTCTTTGAGCAGCTTCTCTTCTTTTGTTCTTCTGGCCGATATAATGAGCTTATGGAGCGCGAACGCGGCAGGATGAGGCACATTTATTTTCAGTCCCTCTTCCTCTATGCGTATAGTGTTTTGAAGAAGATAATCAAGAAATCTCAGGGGCTGGGCGTTCATGCCTAACTGCGGCAAAGGGTACGGCCTGTCAGAACCTTTCCCCTTTTCAGGGACAAGGAACTCCACTATCAGCTCAGGGTGCATAAGTTTCATATAACCTGCGCCTCCGCTGAAAGTAACCACAAAACCCTCATCTCTAAGAAGTTCCTCTACGTCAACCTTATTCTTGATTCGGAAAGGTACAGGGACAAGAAAATCCATGTCTCTTGTTCTTATAGTCGGGGTATACCTCATGCCTGTAAAATAACTTCTGTAAAAGTGCTGACACCAGCTCCCTATGAGGATCAATTCCTTCAGCAGTCCTGCGGCCTGAAACCGCCTGAGAACCTCAAGAAACAGAACGTATCTCTTTTCCACGCAACGCCTTTCTTAAAAATGCAATTTGTTTTTTTACCTGCGAAAGCAGATTCCGGTACTTGGCCCTGAACCGTTTTGCTTCCTCATATTTTTTTATTTCTTCCTTCGGCAGTTTGCCCTTATAGACAAACTTCACCTTCAGTCCCTCTCTTTTCATAAGATAGTAATAACTGTGACCGCGAATCTCTTTTTTCACAAGGGCACCCTGCGGAAGCGCCTTAATAGCCTTCTCATACTCCTTCTTCATCCTCAGAGAGTTCTCAAGCTCCTCTTCCAAAACACCCTTAATAACTTTCATCTGACATTTCCATCGTTACCATACATCATATTGATTATGATACATTGTAAGGTAACGCGAGTCAAGAATTAAATTACCATACAGATGTTATTATTTGAGAGCTTGTAAGGTAACAATAACTCTGCCTTTCACTTGACCCCTCGAACCCTTGTCTCCTCGGCGACTCGCCTGAGGCGAGACCCCTCGAACCCCGCTTTATGAAACACAAAAACATGTTCATGCATAATCAGGAGGAAATTGTATTCTTTTGATTTTTTGACCCAGAAGCCGGTTGCCTTGTCCGCACTCAGGCGGGTTCGCCGAGGAGAAGAGGAGAACAGTTGTGCTGAACTTTAATGATGTCCTTTCACCTCTGGTGAATCCGCCGAGGCGGACACGCAAATCCCGTTCCCAGAAATCGCTCCATGACGCTGAATGCAAGCGGGAGTTAAAACTTATTCCTCCTCGTATCGCCGATGAGAATTGCGCAGTATTTATCTGCCTTTAAGACCCTGAAGCACTACCTTGTCCGTATGTGTTCCTTATGGCTGGCAATCTTCAATCCAAGAGACTTCACAACATTATCTGTTGCCTTGCGAGTCCTTTCTACTATCTCTTTGGGCGAAAGATTTTTTGTTTCGTAATAGTCTTCTTCTCTGACTTTGTGAATCCATTCGAGAGATTTATATTTCCACTTCTCCATCTCCTAATACCTCCTCCGGAGATATAATCTCGATAGGACTATATCCCATTTTCAAATTTGTGCTGTTTACAAGCCTGCGAACGGAAATATTGACCATATGCTTATAGTTCCATGAAACAATATAATTGATTTCATTGCAAACGCCTATTGCGATATGTCTGGCATCATTCCTGAATTTAACCGGAATAGCATCACTGCTGACATATGCATTAGCAAGCGTTATGCTTTCTTCCGATTCTTCAAGTATTACCAGCCGTGTATCAGCAATCCTATTTGTTAATTGCTCTGTTATCTCTTTAGGAGCTTTTAAAATTTCTTCTATAGTCAGCGGCGACACGAAGCCTTCATAAATTTCATCCTTAATTGACTTCAGGAGGCGTTCGACAGTTAATACTCTCTGTGTATCTTCAGTATCAAAAAGCCCCCCTAAAACTGATGTGTCTAAATATAGCCTTATTCTTTTCATTTTCTAAATTATACCATCTCAAGCAAATTTATCACATCCTCAAATTTTCTCCACAACAGCTTAAGTGCTTCTGTGCTATCACACTTTCCTTAGTCTGAAAGTCCGTAAGTTCGCAAGTCAGGAAGCATGGGATGTCTGCAAATTAGCAAGCGCTTGCCTACTTCCCTTCTTGCCAGCTTTCCCTCTTGCTCACTTGCCCGCTTGCTAACTTTTCTTAAACACAAACACATGCTCGTGCATTATCAGAAGGAAGTTGTAGAGTTTTAACCATTACCCCACCCAGCCTCCCCTTGTAAAGGTGAGGATTCTGAACCCAGCTTTCCTATGTTTATCCCCTCCTTACCAAGGAGGGGTTGGGGAGGTTTTGGATAGCTTCTTAAACACAAACACATGTTCATGCATTATTAAAAGAAAGTTATGCTCTTTCGACTTCTTGACCCAGAAGCCGGTTGCCTTACAATTGTGCTGGACTTTAATGATGTCCTCTTTTAAAACAAATCCCGCCCGAAGAAACCTTTCCATGACCCCGTATGCCAGGGGGATGTAAAACTTATTCCCCCTTGTGTCTCCTATCAGAATCGCGCAGAATTTTCCCGGCTTTAAAACTCTGAAACATTCCCTTGCGACTTTCTCAATCTCATTATTACATATAGTCTCTTTAAATACTATTTGTAACAATTCTATACTTCTTCAATCATGTCAAAGAAGCAAGAAAACCACCGTTGCATTCAATTAGGCCAAAACATAAAAAAACTTAGAGAGAAAAATGCCTGGACTCAGGAAGAATTGGCCGAGCGCGCTGAACTGCACATTTCTTACATCGGGCAGATTGAGCGCGGTCTTCGTTATCCCTCTTTGAAAGTGCTTTTCAAGATTGCAGATGCGTTAGAAGTGAAAATCTCAGAATTGTTTAAAGGTATTGATGCCAAAAAGAACAAATAACAAACCGAAACTTAAGATTAAGACAAAACAAAAAAAGGTTAAAACATACGGTCTTCCAGAAGATTCCTCCGAGTTTTCTATCGCTGATGAAACAGCAACTTATGGGAAACAGCAACTTTTCAAAACTTATTACAAAAATGAAGAACCTTATATAAGGCTTCTTAAGGGCGATTGCGTTGAAATCTTGAATAAGGTCGGAGAAAACCGTGTTGATATGATCTTTGCTGACCCGCCTTATTTTTTGTCCAACGGTGGTATTACCTGTCATGCTGGCAAGATGGTGTCCGTTAATAAGGGCAAGTGGGATAAATCAAAAGGGGCAAAAGAGAATCACGAATTTACTAAAAAATGGCTTGAAGCTTGCCAGAAAGTTTTAAAGCCCAATGGAACTATTTGGGTTTCGGGAACAACGCACATTATTTATGCGGTTGGTTTTGCTATGCAGGAACTCGGTTACAAAATACTTAATGACATCATTTGGTACAAACGTAACGCTCCACCAAATCTCTCATGCAGATATTTCACTCATTCAACAGAAATAGTACTCTGGGCTGCTAAGAACGAGAAAAGCAAGCATTACTTTGATTATAAGTTGATGAAAAAAACGAATAATGACAAGCAAATGCGTAATGTTTGGGAAATGTCCGCGCCGCAAGCCGAGGAAAAGAAATTTGGGAAACATCCAACCCAAAAACCTGTTGAGCTTTTAAAAAGAATTATTCAAGCGTCTACAAAAAAAGATGATTTAGTGCTTGATCCTTTCTGTGGAAGTTCAACAACAGGGGTAGCGGCGGTTTTGCTTAATAGAAAGTATGTAGGTATTGACTTGGAGGAGGAATATCTTGATGTTTCAAGGAAACGTCTCGAAGATACAATAAATAAACCCGCTTTACACAAGGTTGCAAACAAACAGAGTGTTTAAATGACATCTTTTTCATATTTTTTCAACTCGCTATTAGAAGATTCCGATCTTTCTTTCAAGAGAGACTTATCCATCAAAGAAGTAAGGTTTATAATCTCTAAAATTAATGAATATTTTTTTACAAATTATGAGGGCATTGGTTTTACAAATATTTTAGATGACGATTTTGAATATTTTTCTGAATTCCATAAATTTTGGGAAAAATACCACAAAGAAATACTTAATCCTCAAGTTGATGTGGCTCAATGCGAAAAAGTAGCCGACGTTTTGCATGAATTTTTTATAAAATTTGGGAAGGCACCATTTTATGAATTGTATGATATTTTTTCACTGAAACCAGAGGAGATTTGTAAAATCAGATATTTTTCAGCAAACCAAGATTTTAGAGGTTCAAGAGACTTTGAGGACCTTTTTAAGAAATATAGTGATGACCCAAGCATTTTTGACAAGGGCGCAATAAATGAAGGCCCAGAGGATTTTCTTAAAAATATAGGGATCACATCTCTTTCGCAGAATGACAAAAGAGTGAAATATGCAAAAAAAGCCTCTCAAATACTTATAGACAGGAATATAGAGCCGTTCGATTTATTTGCTCATTTCAAAAGAGACCTTTTAGGAGTTAGGAATTTTTTATTAAGTAACAGAGGCTCAGGATTTGGCAATAAAAAAACAGATATGTTTTTAAGGGACATGATCGTTTTAGGTGTTTGGGAGAAGCCCAAAAATTTTGACAAGATTGATGTTGCAAGTGATATTAACACAGTAAAGGTTGCTCTCAGGGCAGGGATTCTTAAAACTGCAATTCCTTTAGTATCCAGTTTGTTAGATATTTTTTGTTATCAGTATTCTTTAATTGATGAGATGAATGCGTTGGCATGGAGAAAAGTATGGGA
>CAKKPR010000311.1 GCA_919901705.1 Thermodesulfovibrionales bacterium
CAATTCCAAAAACATTGTCCTTCAAGTTGCAAGGCTTGCGGCAAAATAGAAAAAAACTATCAACTAACAGGCTGCTGAAAAAGTCTTTTTTCTGTCATTGCGAGCGAAGCGTGGCAATCTCGCATTTAATAAAATCAATGGGTTAGAGATTGCTTCGTCGCAGGAACTGCTCCTCGCAATGACATGTAGCGAGTTTTTCAACAAGCTACTAAAGAGATAAGTTGTGACCTATAAAAACTCCACATGATTTTTCATATCTTCATGTTCAAGCACATCCCATAAGAGTTTCAAGTTGTTTATTAACTCGCCAAGTAAATACTTTTGTTGATGGACATAGACAATGCCCGCATGTTCAAATGTTGCCGCCAGGGATAAAAAATCATCATCGTGTGTTACAATTACCAGCCTTTTTTTCTTTGCATACTCAAGTTGTTCCTCATCTGAAAGCCCAAGATTCCCTGCCTCTCTTGCAGTGATAACTTTCACGTCCCGCCTTTTAAGACCTTCGGCTACTACTATATGTACGCTTTCATTTGTATAGAATGCAAGTTTAGCCAAGATATGTTTTTAGTTTCGGTGGGAATTTCTTTGACAGTTTCTTAATATCTTCTTTTCGCCGGTTAATTTCTTCATCAAATATAGCCCGATTTTCATAATAATATGACAGGGCGTCGTGAACCGCTTCAAGAGTCAAATGTGGATGAGCATCTATAATCTGGTCCGGAGTATAGCCAAGCCTGTCGTATTCGATAACTATATCTATAACCCTCACCCTTGTGCCGGCAATCACAGGGCTGCCTTTTGATATTTTTGGATTACTGGTGACGTAAGAATGTTTTGGGGTTGCTGTCTTTAGCATCTTCTATCCTCCTTCTTGAGAAATTATACCATAGAGAACTGTTCTATCAGGCAAACATCTTTCAGCACCACCCGACTTTATATGCCAAATCTACTAAATCTTATGCAACAAACAAACCGCATATGCAGCAATACCCTCGCCTTTACCGATAAACCCCATGCCCTCATTTGTCTTTGCCTTTATATTAATAAGCCCTGACGTAATCCCTGCCTTGGATATGGCCTCTTTCATTGACTCAATATAAGCCGCCAGCTTTGGTTTTTCTGTAATTACTGTTGAATCTATCCATGAAATATCAAGGCCATTATTCCTGGCAAGCTTCACTGTATTTTTCAGGAGGTCTATGCTCGATGCATCCTTCCATTGGGGGTCTGTGTCAGGAAAATGCCTGCCAATATCGCCAAGGCCGAGTGCGCCTATTATTGCATCTATTATTGCATGACAAAGGACATCAGCATCAGAATGCCCTTTCAAACCTTTTTCAAAGGGTATTTCCACACCTCCGATGATTAACTTACGCCCCTTAACCAACCTGTGTGAATCATATCCAAAACCAATTCTCATTTCCCCCTCTTTTTCAGAAGCATCTCTGCTATAGCAAGATCCTCCGGCGTTGTTACCTTTATATTTGTATATGAACCCATTATTACCTTTACCTTCCCGCCGTATCTTTCAACTATGGCAGAATCATCCGTAGAGTAAAACTTTTCAGCCATGGCCTTTTTATATGCCTGCATGAGCGCAGAATACTTAAAAACCTGCGGCGTCTGGATTGCCCGGAGAACATTTCGATTCAATGTCTTTTTAATAATATTTTCTTTTTCTCGATTGCTGCCAGCCGACCGCCCGATACGGGTCTCCGCTGAGGGTCGCTCCGACTGACCGCTAACTTCTTTTATCGTATCTTTCGGAAGAACGCCGACAATAACACCGTCACAATCTTTGAGCTGTTTTATTGATTCCTCAATGACAGACTTTTCTATCAGCGGCCTGACGCCGTCGTGTATTAAAACCACACTTGCCTTTTTGCCTGCCAGATTAAGCCCGTTGAAAACCGAATCCTGACGCTCTTTCCCGCCCGAAGCAACTCTTTTGACTTTTGAAATTCTAAATCTCTCTATTAAAGCAAGCCCCTGTTCCATATCATCCTTTTTAAAAACAGGGATTATCTCTTCGATATCATCCACACATTCAAGGGCTTCAAGCACCCAAATAACAATCGGCTTATCCAGCAGGGCCTGAAATGTTTTATTGTTATCCTGCCCAAACCTCTTCCCTAACCCGGCTGCCGGAACAATGGCTGTAACTTTGCCCATCGCGATATTCCCCTCATCTGTCATGCTGGCTTGTCCAGCATCCTTCTTCGGAATGATTCCGAACAAGTCGGAATGACAACCTGACGAGCCTGCTCTATTTTACCGCCCTCAATTTTCTCTATCGTATTCCTCTTTTGTCTTCGAGAATATCATCCTGCCTGCTGTTGTCTGAAGAACACTTGTCACTGTCACATCAACGTTTTTACCAATAAGTTTTCTTGCATTCTCCACCACAACCATTGTACCGTCATCAAGATATGCAACTCCCTGATTATGCTCCTTGCCCTCCTTAATGACAAAAACCTTTATGGTCTCGCCAGGAAGGACAACAGGCTTCAGCGCATTTGCCAGTTCATGGATGTTTAATACAGCCACCCCCTGAAGTTCAGCAACCTTGTTAAGGTTAAAATCATTTGTTATTACCTTCGCATCAATCACCCTGGCAAGGGCAACAAGCTTTGCATCAACCTCTCTTATCTTGGGAAAATCTTCGTCAACTATTCTTACAGTTACATTGGACATCTTCTGCAGCTTATGCAGAACATCCAGGCCTCTCCTGCCCCTTGCCCTTTTAAGTGAATCCGGGGAATCCGCTATATATTGCAGTTCCTGAAGAATAAACTGCGGAAGGATAAATATTCCTTCAATAAACCCGGCTTCGCACACGTCGGCAATACGGCCGTCTATTATAACGCTTGTATCCAGCAGTTTAAGATTCTCCTCAAACCCCTGTCCCTTGAACAGTCTGAGTATTCCCGATATTGTAAGCCCCTTGCCCCGCTTCAATCCCACAAGCAGACCTGTATAGACGAATAATGCATTTACAACAAATGCTATTGTCACAAAATCCCGGGAAATAACAGCCTTTAAAGGAAAAAGCAGAAGGTTTGCAAGCACAAGGCCCATTGACATGCCGAATACGCCGCCAATAACAATACCAAGGGAAATCTTCTTAGATACAGCCTCTGTCAAAAGGGCAAAAGCGCCTATTGCCGCACCCCATGCAGCGCCAATAATCTGGGAATCGTATTTACCTCCGAGCAGATAGCCTGCCGATAAAAATATTGCAAATAATCCTATCCTTAAAATAATAAAAGCCAAGTTTCTCACCTCCTTTCAAAAGTGTGTCAGTGTCTGTATTTCTCTACTGTCACTATTCACTGTTTATGAGGCCCTAATCACAGCATAAAACCTTTGACCGCCTCTGTTAATAAAAAGTAAAACTGTCCCTCCGGGCTTTATATTAGAGGCGATTTTATTGAAGTCATTGATGGTGCTTATTTTTTTGTTGTCTATTTCCTGAATAATGTCTCCTTTTTTAAGCTTTGCCTCTTCAGCTGCGCTGCCAGGTTCAACCCTCACAACAACCACTCCTTTTTCATCTCTGTTTAGCCCCAGCTGTTGCGCAATTTCCCTGGTAAGCTCTATAACCTCAAGGCCGGCAAGCGCTTCTTTCTGTTTATCCTCATGTAATAATTCAGGCGCTGCCTCGCCAATCTCTTTCGGATATTCAGCTATGGTTGCAGTTAAATTATACTCTTTCCCTCCCCTGAGTATCCTGACAGCCACTTGCGCCCCTGCCTTGCTCTGCGCAACTGTATTTCTTAGGCTGTCGGAATCTGCCACCTTTTTGCCGTTGTATTCAAGGATTATATCGCCTCGCATTATCCCTGCCTTTTCAGCAGGGCTTCCCTTTACAGTGTCGCCAACCAATGCCCCGTTAGAGTCTTTAAGTCCGAATTTCTGAGAAAGTTCAGGCGTGAGTCTCTGTATCGAAACTCCTATCCATCCCCTGGTGACCTTACCGTATTTTACAAGCTGGTCCATAACAGAGCGTGCAAGGTTGCTTGGCACTGCAAAGCCTATGCCCTGATAACCGCCTGTCTTCGAAAATATTGCAGTGTTGATGCCTATTACCTCGCCTTTAATGTTCACCAGCGGGCCGCCTGAATTTCCGGGGTTTATTGCCGCATCCGTCTGTATAAAGTCCTCATAGTCTGTAATCCCGACGCTCACCCTTCCAACTGCGCTTATAATCCCCATTGTTACAGTATGGCTTAAACCAAAGGGATTGCCGATAGCAAGGACAAATTCTCCAACCTGCAATTTATCAGAATCAGCCCACAGAGCTGTTGGAAGGTCTTTTGTGTTAATCTTTACCACTGCAATGTCTGTCTTGGAATCAGCGCCCACTACCTTCCCCTTAAAACTCCTCTTGTCATAAAGGATGACCTTTATCTCTTCTGCCTGTTCGACCACGTGATTATTGGTGATTATATAGCCGTCGCCGGAAACAATTACCCCTGAACCAAGACTTTGCTCTTTCCATTTTTTAGGAGAACTAAATTCATGAAACGGGTCAAAAAAATTAAAAAAGGGGTCTTCAAAAAATGAGGGCGCAGCATCCCGCTTTATAACCTTAGTGGTGGAGATGTTCACAACCGCAGGAGATATGGCATTTGCTATCTCAGAAAATGCCTTTGAAGTCTCTATTATCTGGATCGGGACCCTCGGTAAGGCTGAAAAAGACGGGCGCGAAGGACCGGTAACCCTGCCGAGGATATAAAATGAAATCCCTCCAAGGAGAAATCCGGACAATAATATAATAATTCCAATTGTTAGCTTCTTTTTCATTGCTGTTTTTAATTATAATCCTCATCCCGGCTTATTGTCTACCCCGTTAGAAAATTAGGCACTGTGAAGACCCTGCGGCAGAGACCGCAGGGTGTAATAGTAATCAGGTTGACTTGCCTGCTTTCATAGGGTTAATATTTTCTATGCACCAACATTCGGATTATGTCCCCCTTCACCTGCATACAGAATACAGCCTATTAGACGGGGCCCTGAAGATAAGCGAGCTGATTGAGCTGGCATCCCATTACAGAATGCCGGCAGTTGCCATTACTGACCACGGGAATCTTTTTGGCGCTGTTGAGTTTTATAAGAAGGTCTCAAAGGCAGGGATAAAACCGATTATCGGCTGTGAGGTCTATGTTGCCTCCAAAAGCCGCTTTGATAAAGAAAAAACCGATGCGTCAGAGACATCTTTTCATCTTATCCTCCTGGCAAAGGACAACAATGGATACAAAAATCTTGTTACGCTCGTGACAAAGGCGTATACAGAAGGCTTTTACTATAAACCCAGGATAGACAGGACTCTTCTCGAGCAATACAGCGGCGGGCTTATCGGCCTCACCTCCTGCCTTAAAGGAGAGGTGCCTTATTATCTTCAGAGAGGTTCAATAGACAAGGCAAGGGAAATCGCGCTTGAGTATAAACATATATTAGGTCCTGAAAATTTCTATATAGAGATACAGAATAACGGGCTTGCAGAGCAGGAGAAGGTGAACGTAAAGCTCGTAGAGCTTGCAAAAGAGCTGCACATAGGCCTGGTTGCCACCAATGACTGCCACTACCTGAAAAAAGAGGATGCGCGGGCCCATGACATATTGCTGTGCATACAGACAGGCAAAACCGTTGCGGATGAGAGCAGGCTGAAGTTCAGCTCTGACGGTTTCTACTTCAAATCTCCTGACGAGATGAAGGCATATTTCAAAGAACTTCCCGACGCTATTTTGAATACAAGGGCCATTGCAGAAAAATGTAATGTGGATTTTAAGCTCGGCACAACACTCTTGCCGTCATATACAACAGAATCCGATATTTCTCCCGACGCCTTGCTTGAACAAAAAGCCCGGGCGGGAATGCTTGAAAAATTTGGCTCGCAGCCTTCTGAAATTTATATGGAAAGACTGAAAAGAGAGATCAGCATAATAAAAAAAATGGGCTATTCTTCGTATTTCCTTATAGTCTGGGATTTTATATCCCATGCAAGAAAAAAAGGGATTCCCGTTGGGCCGGGCAGGGGTTCCGCTGCAGGAAGCCTCGTTTCTTATTGCCTTGATATTACAGAGCTGGACCCACTCAAATATGGCCTCCTTTTCGAAAGATTTCTCAATCCTGAAAGAATAAGCATGCCTGATATTGACGTTGATTTCTGCAAAGACAGAAGGGCAGAAGTAATTTCATATGTTTCAGAAAAATACGGCACAGACCATGTCGCCCAGATAATAACCTTTGGCACTATGGCTGCAAAGGCCGCAATACGGGATGTTGGACGGGCGCTGGACCTGCCCTATGCCGATGTTGACAAAATTGCAAAGCTCGTTCCTAACACACTCAATATTACAATTGATGATGCCTTGCATGCAGAACCTCAGCTCAAGGGTTTGTACGACAATAACCAAAAGGTAAAAGAGCTTCTTGACATTGCAAAGAGACTCGAGGGGCTTTGCAGGCATGCCTCAACGCATGCTGCAGGGGTTGTTATATCTCCAAGGCCCCTGACAGATTACACGCCGCTGTATAAAAACACTTCCGACGGAAGCATAACAACACAATTTGACATGGGCGCTGTTGAGAGTATCGGCCTCCTGAAGTTTGACTTCCTCGGCCTTAAAACTCTCACTCTCCTGGAAAAGGCATTGCTCTATATAAAGAACAGCGGTTCTGAGCTGTCCCTGAAAAATATCCCTCTGGATGATTCAAAAACCTATGAGCTACTGTGTTCGGGGCAGACAACAGGGGTCTTCCAGCTTGAAAGTTCCGGAATGCGCGACATACTTCTCAGGATGCGGCCAGCAAGATTTGAAGACCTCATAGCGCTCGTGGCCCTTTACAGGCCGGGCCCTATGGCATGGATAGATGATTTTATAAAGCGGAAAAACAAAGAGGCAAAGGTCCCCTATGCAATGCCCCAATTGAAAGAAATCCTTGATGAAACCTATGGAATAATTATCTATCAGGAACAGGTCATGTTGATTGCCAATAAGATAGCTAATTTTTCCATGGGGCAGGCAGACATACTCAGAAAAGCCATGGGCAAAAAACAGCCTGAAGAAATGGAGAGGCTTAAAGAGGCGTTCATAAAAGGGGCTGTTGCAAATAAGATCCCGGAGAAAAAGGCAAAAGAGCTATTTGAAAAAATGGAGCCCTTCGCGATGTATGGATTTAACAAATCACATTCAGCTGCTTATGCCTATATTGCCTATCAGACAGCATATCTTAAGGCGCACTATCCTGTTGAGTTTATGGCTGCCACTCTCAGCACTGAGATGGACAATACCGATAAGATCGTCCATTTTATTGCGGAATGCAGAAATATGTCCATACAAATCCTTCCTCCTGACATAAACCTGAGCGGAAGGGAATTTAAGGTAATAGGCAATTCCATAAGGTTCGGGCTTGAGGCTGTTAAGGGTGTTGGCTCCGCTGCCATAGAATCAATCCTCGAAACTAAAGATAAGAATGGCCCTTTTCTGTCCATGGAAGATTTCCTCAAAAGAGTAGACACGAGAAAGGTGAATAAAAAGGTACTGGAAAATCTTATAAAAGCCGGCGCCTTCGATTCCCTCGGGATGACACGGGCAAGCGCCATGTCCTTTATCCATGACTCTCTTAACGGGACGCATTCCCGCAATGCGGGCCAGCAAAGCATTTTCGGCTCTCAGGAGGAAACTGAAATAATTAAAGAATGGGATGAAATGGAAACCCTCACTTATGAAAAAGAGTCCCTCGGTTTTTATATTACAGGTCATCCGCTCATGAAATACAGGGAGAAGCTCTCAGCCCTGCATATAAAGCGGACTTCTGAGATTGAGGCCCTCGGTGACAGAGAAGAGGTCAGGGTTGCCGGGGTCATAAGCGCCATAAAAAAATTCCAGAAGCGGGGCACTTCAGAAACAATGGCATATTTTACGCTTGAGGACGAGTTAGGAAATATTGAGGCCATCGTATTCCCGGAACTTTACAGAAACAGTTTGGAGCTGCTCAAAAAGGACATGCCTATAATTGTAAAAGGAATAGTAGACCGGACAGAAAAAGGCACAAAACTCATTTCAAACGAGATAGCAAAGATAGAAAGCCTTCTTTCTAAAAATGGCTTAAAATGCGAAATTAGTATAAAATATCCTGTTGCAAACAGCCTGAATCTTCAGGATCTGAGGCAAATGCTCTCAGGCAACTCAGGGAGCTGCCCTTTATATCTTAGGATAGAACTGCAGGACTCTCAGGTATTTTTAGCCACAGGACTTCAGATAGAGCCTAGCAGCCCGCTGATAGATAAACTTGAAGGATTGTTAGGGAAAGGAGCAGTAAGAATAACAAGTTGAAAGTTCAGAGTGTACAGTGAAAAGTTAAGGAATTTAATTTTCTTGACTTTAACTTTTAACTTTTAACTTTTAACTTTTAACTTTTATGAGATACTATCTTGAATTTGAGAAGCCGATAGAAGAGCTTGAGCTTAAAATAGAGGAACTTAAACTTCTTTCCGACAGGAAAGATATGGATATTACCTCGGCAGTAAAAAAGCTCGAGAAAAAGGCGAAAGAACTGCGTTCAGAGATATTTTCCAACCTGACCCCATGGCAGAAAACGCTTCTTGCAAGGCATCCTGACAGGCCCTATACCCTTGACTACATAAACCTTCTATCTAAGGATTTTATAGAGCTTCACGGTGATAGAAGATTTGCCGATGACCCTGCCATAGTGGGCGGTTTTGCAACAATAAACGGGGCCTCAATCATGCTTATAGGCCATCAGAAAGGCAGGGGTACGAAAGAAAGGATATACAGGAATTTCGGACAACCTCAGCCTGAAGGTTACAGAAAAGCCCTTCGGCTCATGAAGCTTGCCGAAAGGTTCAAAAAACCTATAGTTACATTTATTGATACACCCGGCGCCTATCCCGGCATAGGCGCAGAGGAGCGCGGACAGTCAGAAGCAATTGCAACAAATCTGATGGAGATGTCGCGGATAAAAACTCCCATAACCTCCGTTGTTATCGGAGAAGGCGGGAGCGGCGGTGCGCTTGCACTGGGAGTTGCCGACAGAATCTATATGCTGGAACATTCTGTTTATTCAGTTATATCGCCTGAGGGCTGTGCAGCAATACTATGGAAAAAAAATGGGGATATAGATTCAAAAGAGTTTTCAAAGGCTGCGGATGCGCTCAGGCTGACTGCTCAGGACCTTATCGGGTTCAAGGTAATCGATGACATTATACCCGAACCCCTGGGCGGCGCTCACAGAGACCCCGAGGCAGTAGCAAAAAATATTTTAGAGATAATACTGAAAGCAACTGAAGAACTAAGCGCTAAGACTACAGGAAAACTAACAGAAGAAAGATATAAACGGCTGCGGAAGATTGGCAGTTTCGGAGACAATGGATAAAGCTTATTGAACAGTTTTTAAATTTTGACTTGTAATTTTGCAGTTTTATTTTAGATTTTTCAAGGTGCGCCGGTGTGGTGGAACTGGCAGACGCGCCGGACTCAAAATCCGGTCTGGGCAAC
>CAKKPR010000312.1 GCA_919901705.1 Thermodesulfovibrionales bacterium
AAGAGCGATAGCAGTGAATAATTACTGCTATCGCTCTTTTATTACCCCTTATGACATTTAGTGCAATCTGTTGCAGGTGAGGCTACGCTGCCGTTATGGCAGGCGCCGCAGAATTTACCTTCGTTTATCTTATCCATCGGCATCTTGCCCTGAGTCTTCTTCATCCCAAATAACTTTGGATGACATTCGTCGCAGGGGAATGTACCTGCGTGGAACTTGTGGCTGAATGTTACCGGCCCCAGGCCTTCAACCTTGTAAACAAGCTCTTTGTCAAATCCTTTCATGTCATGGCATTTAGTGCACTCTGAAGACGCAAATGCCTTTTGCCCGTTATGGCAGGCGCCGCAGTATGCGCCGCTGTATATATCTTTCATGGTGATCTGGGCACTGCCTGCCTTCATTAAAAATACCCTCGGATGGCATTCTTTGCAGCTGACCTTCCTTGAATGTGCTTCATGGTTGAAGCGCGAAGGCATGCTCGTTTTTTTAAAGGATATCACCTTAATATTGTGGCAATTGCTGCAAAGGTTCCGGTTAATAACCATATGCTTATGCCCATAAAAATCGTGGCACTGGTTGCAGTGGTAGCCGGTGTTGATGTGGATTTTATGGGAAAATACACCTTTTCTGGGAACTCCTGAAAATTTCTCATAAGAGTGGCACTTAAAGCACGGGAGGCTTCCTATTGCCTCATCTTTAGAGATAATCTTCTCAGGGGCTTTTTCGGCATGTCCCTTTTCTGCCTTATGGGAACAGCCGAGCGTCAGCGAGCTAATAAGTAAAACTAATATCAGCCATCTCATTTATCAGCCCCTTTTTTATCGCCGAACTCGATCTCATATTCAAGTGGATGTTCGTGCTTCATCTGCTCCAGAGTAATCCTGCCTGTAATCCAGGTCATGCTCATCGGGAACTTGTCGTATCTCAGGTGTTCGTTGTAGAAGTGCCAGAACAATATGAACACTATTGCAAGCAGGGCCTCATCGCTGTGCATAATCGAAATTACTTCCCATATCCAGTTCACAGTAAACAAGGGGAACAAAACAGAGACCTGAACGGGAAATGCAAGGAAAAACCCTGATGCTCCGATAATACCCATGCCCCAGAAAACCGCCCAGTAATCAAATTTGTGTATGTAGCTGAATCTGCCAAACTTGGGTTTTTCTTTGCCCAGCCCGACAAAATAAAGGATGTTTTTAATGGCATCAAACACATCCTTTGGAAGCGGGATTATAGTTGTATTCATGCGGAGTTTCATCTTTCCTGTTGAGAGCATATATCCGAGATATATCACGTGCCAGACAAAATCGACCAGCATTGTAATGCCTGCTACACGGTGGATTATCCCTGCTGTCCTTGCGCCTCCCCACATGGTTATCCACCATCCCTGGTGTTCAACGGTTATCTCAGGATATTTTAAGGCCCATCCGGTAAAGGTGAGCAGCAAAAATGTGGTAAAAAGAATCACATGCTGAATTCTCTCGACAACATTAAACCGAAGATATTCTTTTGGAAGTTCATTATTCATGATGTTCCTCCTTACCCTTTTTAAGTACTTTGTCCCTGATTTCTGAAATTGCCTCGAGAATCACATGCCCAAAAATAAACGCAAAGACTGACAGCAGAAGGACTATCAATGCTTTTTCAAACCAATATGGGATTGGGTCGTCTTTTCCCAGAGGTTTGTGGGTGATTGCCGTAACGAACTTTTTGGTTGCGCCTTTATGGCACTTGCCGCAGGTCTGTGTCCTGTTGTCCCAGGCAACCGGAGATTTTGGGTCATCCCATTTTTTTATATCATGCGCATTGTGGCAGTTAACACACGTGGGTGCATTAGGATGCCCGATGATATATTTTTTACCGTGAAAGCTTTCATAATACCTGTCCAGTATATGTGTTCCAAAATCATATTTCTTTGCGATCGCTTCATTTTCATGACATTCGCCGCAGGTCTTAACAATATTCTTTTTGTTAACTAAAGAAGTTGCCGTGTTTTTCGGCGTAATGTAATGAGGAGAACCATGGCAGTCAGTGCAGAGGGCCCCGTCAGATTGCTTTTTGTCAAATACGTTTTTGCCATGTATGCTTTCCTGTACAGACTTATAAGCGTCTTCATGGCATTCTGCGCATGCAGCAAGGGCTACAGGATCAACCTTTGCCTTGTGTGCTATTTTGCTTGCAATGGCAGCAACGTTTTTAGGGATATTTCCAGCCTTAGCCGGTTCGTGCGGGTTTGAAGAAAACTGTTTATGACAGGTCAAGCAATCAAAGCCGCCATGAACAGATCCGGCATACCGTTCCCCATCCACATTTACATTAATCAGAGCGCCAGCCTCTGTCCGGATCTTGCCTTTCATTGCACTATGGCAGGCAAGACATGTAAAGGTTTCAGCACTTGCTGAATAGGTAAAACATAACAGAGGGAGCAAAATAAAAACTATCGGGAGCACCCTTCTCATGAAACCTCCTCCTTAAATTTAATATATTTTTTGAAAGTGGGATAGAACTCTCTATCACTTTATTGCGTAACTTTTATATTTTGTTTTGTTACGCAACGCTATATTTCATTTTGCACCAAGCTAATTATTATCTTAAAAGAGCAAGGTGCTGTCAAG